>JAHIMR010000063.1 GCA_018896525.1 Actinomycetota bacterium | reverse complement strand
TGGTTAGGGGGTACGGCTACGACATCACCGGCATGGACGTGTGGGCGGCCTACAACCACACCATGAAAGCCGCCGAGAACGCCGATTGCAAGCCCGAAACATTTGAGCGCGTCCGCAAACTGGTTGGCAGCGAGACGTTCGGTGAGCGGTTTGTCACCCAGATTATCGGCCGGGAACTCGGTTTGAGAAGGTAGCCACCCGGGGGTGGTTGTCCCTGGTTATTTTGCTTGCAGGGGCTGTCTTGGGGCATAATCGAGGAGGACAAAAGGGTCCGTTCCGGGTAAAGGCCGGATGACATCGTACCGGTTGGACAGGACGAGACGGAGACCACGGAGAGTTGGGGCTTGCCATGCACGTGGCCTCATATTTCATTGGTTCAAGAGGGGATTCCGCGAGAGAGAGGATAATCCAGGAAGAGATGAAGAGGATGAGGGAAGGGCAGGAGTAGCCACATAATCCTACAGCCTGGTAACGTTACGGTAGAGTGCCATGGTAAGCGGTGGCAGCAGGAGGAAAGGAGAGGGGCCTTGGCGACCAACAGATTCTCGATAGGTGACGCGGTGCGGTTCGGTTGGGAGGCGATGAAGAACAACCTCGCGTTCTTCGTTGTCATAGTGCTGATAGCGTGGGTAGTGGAAGGAGTTCCGTCCGGCCTGCAGAGCATATTCTACGACACGTGGGCCCTGGTGATAGTACTAAGCCTTATCTCCGCCGTGATAGGTGTCTTTGTACACATGGCGTACGTGAGGATCGGTCTGTTATTCGCCGGCGGCGAGGTCGCCGATTACCCGGACCTGTACCTGAGCTATCCACTGTTCTGGAAGTTCCTGGCGGGGTCTATCCTGTACGGGCTGATAGTGCTCGGGGGGTTGATCCTGCTCATTGTCCCCGGAATCATTTTCGCGGTCAAGTACCAGTTCTTCGCGTACCTTATCATCGATCAAGGGGCGGGCCCGGTCGACTCCATCAAGAGGAGTGGCGAGATAACCAGGGGGGCCAAGTGGGACGTGTTCGTGCTCGACCTCGCGTTCCTGGGCATCAACCTGCTGGGGTTTCTGGCGTGCTTCGTGGGGCTCTTCGCGACCATCCCCACGACGATGGTGGCCATGGCTTACGTCTATCGCAGACTGCTGGCCACGCCCGCCGTTGGGCTGCACGTGGAGGACCAGGGTTCAGAGGCGGCCCCGGCGGACGAACCACCGGTAGAACCACAGCCCTAGCCTGATTCAGCTTCGGTCAGACGGGGAGCGGGCGATCGGAGGGTTGGCCTCCTTGGGAACTCCTCAACTGCGTTCGTGGGTTCACGGTAGCGGGAGAAGGGCGGCCGACTGGTTCAGGTACCCGGTTCCTTCGAACAGGAGCCGGGAGGATTCCTGGATTGCCCGGTCCGCCTGGAGCGCATTCTCGTAGCTGGCGTTGCGGAGGAGTTCCAGCCCCCGGATGCTCTCCGACATTGCCCGCGAAAGTGTGTCGCAGGATTTCAGCAGCAGGTCATACGATGCCTTGAACTCCTCGGGCGGCCACAGCGGTTCAACGGTATCCTGGATCACCGTGACCTCGTCAAGGTAAGCCTGATACAGGGGAACGTAGCGGTCGGCTATCTGGTTGCCTCTACGGAGCAGTTCCGCGTCACCGTTCACGGTATCTTCCCCGCTGGTCTCCCGGGACTCACCCAGGCCGGAGGCCCGGCCGGCCCCGGCAAGAGGGGTTGGGATCACCGGCATGGCACGGGAATGGACATCCTTACTTCCGGTTGAGCGTGTCAGGTGTGGCATCTCCGCCATAAGCTCCAGGGTCGTCAGGGAGGCGTTGCTCGCGGTTTCGTCCAACCTGAACGTGAGAGTCGAAAGACCCAGGAAATAGACGTTTTCCGTGAAGTGGGCGGATGTGTCCATTGGCGGCACGGTCTCTGTGACATCTACCAGGACGGCCTTGTTAGATACGTCCCCTGTCGCGGAGGAAGCTATCCAGGATATGGAGATGACGACGATCAAGGCGCCGACCGCCAGGAGAACGCTCAGTTTGCTTTGTTTTGTGAGCCCACCCCACCACCGACGGGCCGCCCCGCCTTCCCTTGCCGGCGAAAGAAAAGGCGGGCGCGCAGGAGGGCCGGCATTAAACCGGGTTACCGGTTCAGCCGGTATATCGATCTCCTCGGAATTCCTCTTATCCAACATTGTGACGCCTTGCTCCCGCTGTTCTCCATGACCCGTTCAGGCGGTTACATCCCGGGTGTTTTCCTCACGACGGGTTTAGTATTATAAGCTATTGTCATTGTCAAGGTTGGAAATCGGGTTCGGGAGGAAGAGCCACCGCGACGCGGTGGGAGGTCCCTTATGGGAGTAGAAGAAAAAAACGGCCCGGGATACGTGGTACGGGGGGAAGGTGTACCGGTGCTCATGCTTCCCGGGATGGAGGGGTGCAAGGAGTTCTGGCGAAACCAGTTGGAGGGGCTGAGCCACCGTTACCGGGTGGTGGCCTGCGACCTTGCCCGGCGCCGGCCGGCGCTCTCCAGCACGATGTCCGACTACGCGGCGGATGCGCTGAGGATCATGGATTCCCTGGGGTTGGAAAAGGCGATCGTGGTGGGGGAATCGTTTGGCGGGATGGTGGCCCAGCAACTGGCCATCGCCCACCGCGAGCGGGTGCTGGCACTGGTGCTCTGTAACACCATGGACCGCCAACGCCGTGGTGGCTTCGGGCTGAACATGTTCACGCTGGCGACGCTGGTTCACCAGTTCGCGTTTCTGCCGTTCCTATCCGAAGCGCAGAGGAAGCGGCTGCTGGGGTGGGTGGGCAAGCACCGCGGCTTCATCATGGACCCATCCCCGGGAAACGCCGACCTGGTGGAGTACATACTGGAGTACGGGACTGCTTGCGGCCCCGGCTGTTACCTCGACCGTATGATCGCCGCGGGAAAGATAAGGTTTACCGACAGGCTGGAGAGCATATCCGTGCCCACGCTGGTTCTGAGGGGGGTGGAGGACCGGCTTGTGAGTCCGGGGACGGCTGTTGAGCTGGCCGGTAGGATTCCCGGAGCACAGACGGCCCTCATCGATGGTGGTGGCCACTGCTGCCCACACACCGTTCCCCGGGCAACCAACGAGGCCATCCTTCGGTGGCTGGAGCGGGTTGGGTACTGATGCGCGGGAGTGGATGTCGAGATCCGAAGAAGGACACGCAATGAGAAAACGTAACTGGTACCTGTTGGTCGGCGTCCTGCTGGTACTGCTGTCGATGATTGTCTACGCGATGCATTACGCGATGTCGGAAGGACGCCCGGTCGCTGGTCGGAAACACAACCGGGGACGCGCCCCTGGATATTGATATGCTGATGGAAAGCGGGTCGGGGTGATGATATGGACCGGTCCTGTCAGCCCGAAAACTAAACGGGAGGTGAATTTGTCGTGTCTTACGACGAACTGAGGGAGAGGTACAAGGACCTGCCTGTCACCATGGCGTTACCGTTCGGGGTGAAGGTCGTGGACGGCAGGGTGCAGCCCCCATGGAAGATACCGGCCAAGGTGATGGTGAAGGCGGCCATCACCGGAGCCCTGTTCGACAGGGAGCAGAATCCCACGCAGCCGTACTCTCCGGGGGAGATAGCCGACGAGGCGATCGAGTGCGTTGAGGCGGGCGCCTGCTCCATTCATATCCACGTGAGGGATGAAAACGGCTTTCCCAGCGCCGACCGTGAGATGACCATGCGGGTGGTTGGGGCGCTACGGGACCGCTTCGGCAGGGATGTCCACATCGACGGGGAGTGCCTGCTGGGGGCGACATTCAACGATATGCTGGAGCCCGCATACGAGGACTACTACGAGGCGGCGGCGGTCAACACCACCGCGACGTACCTGGGAGATACGCTGTTCTGCATCCCCCGACCAACCGCGGTGGCCACCGTGGAGGTACTCCAGGAGACCGGACACAAGCCGCAGATCGCGGTCTACAACCAGGGGGACGTGGATAACGCTTACCGGTGGCTTATCGAGCCGGGGGTGATTGAGAACCCGATCGAGTGGGCCATCGTGCCCGGAGTGCCGGGTTGCGCGCCGATGTGGGACCCCCTGTCGATGTGCGAGACGCTGGTGACGTTTGTCAGGAGGATCCGCGAGGTCGATCCCGCCGAGGAGCCGTTCATCTGGGTGGCCTCGGGGGGCCGGGCGTCCTCCTACCTGACGACGCTGGCGATTCTACTGGGCCTTCACGTTCGGGTGGGCAAGGAAGACACGTTGTGGCGGTACCCCCATACTGACGAGATCATCTCCCGTAACGCCGAGGTGGTGCGTGATACGGTGGCTATCGCGAGGTTACTGGGCAGGGAGTCGATGACCGCCGGCGAGTACCGTAGGATGCTGGGGATGGCCTGACTCCCGCCACCCCGTCCCTGCCTAAACCGGGTGGTTGTTGATTAGGGAGATGGCCCGTATCGCCCTTTTCATCGACGGGAAGACCGCGACGCCGGCATCAAGCAGCGTGGCACGGAGCCGCCTGAGTATCTCCTCGAACGTGAGGTCGCCCGGGTCGCACGAGCGCGAGTACAGGGCAACAGCAACCGGCTTGCCGCTCCGACGGCCGGACTCTATGAGGACATCAGCCGCGGCGTCAAGCCCTTCTTCGCCGGCGAGGCCATGGGCGAAGTTCACCGCGAGGTCGAAGACGAGAATGTCCGTGGTGGGGTTTATCGCCGCTGACCGCACGGCGCTCTCGAAGGTGGGGAGTGGAATAAGGGGGGCGCCGATGTCCATCGGGTTTCCCGCCACCGCCCCGGCGCGGCCAAGTGCCTCCTCCATACGCGAGAGCGTTTCGCCTGCCAGGGGGGGCACCTCGAGACCCGCCTCCTCGGCCAGGTCGGTGCCGTAGGTGCCGAGCCCGCCTCCGCCCCCGGAGATAAGCAGCCGCCTTCCCGGGTTTCTACCCATGCTCTTCAAGGCGAGCACTACGTCGCACAACTCCTCTACGCCTGATGCCTCGATAACCCCGCACTGTCGCATCAGCGACTCCCATATCTCTGATGATCCGGCGAGCGACCCGGTATGAGAGGTGACCGCCCTGCCGGCTGACTTACCCTTTCCAACCTTCCACAGCACTACCGGCTTTGACGCCGCCGCTCCTTTAAGTGCTTCGACGAACTCGTTCCCGTTCCTCACGCCCTCCAGGTAGCCGGTGATGATGCCCGTCCGGTCGTCCAGAGTGAAGTATCGCAGGAGGTCGGTCTCATCGAGGTCCGCCGCATTGCCGTAACTGATCACCGCACTGAACCTTATTCCCAGGCTTCCACCCAGGCGGGCGACGTGGGCACTGAAGCCGCCGCTCTGGGAGATGAACGCGACGTCCCCCGGTACGGTCGAGAAGTCGTATCCCGGCAGAAGGGTGAGGTGGTTACGGGGGTTGTATATCCCGAAGCAGTTGGGCCCGATAATCCTGAAACCTCCCTCAGCTGCGAGGTCCAGCGCCTTGTGCTCCAGTTCCAGGCCGGATTCCCCCATCTCCCGGAACCCCGAAGCCATCAACACCACACCCTTGACGCCGGAGGCGACGCAGTCACTGAGAACACCCATCGAGAGACGGGCCGGAACAGTGACGTAGACAAGGTCCGGGGGTTGGGGGAGCGAAGGAAGGTCGGGAAACGCCTCTCTTCCCATGATCTCCTTCTCACGGGGGTTCACAAGGTACACCTGTCCGGTGAAGCCCATGGATAACTGTGAAGCGGCAAAGAGATAGCCGAACTTCCCCGGGTTATTGGAGGCGCCTACGATAGCGATTGAACGCGCGTTGATTATGTTGTCGATCTGATTGAAGTCGAATCTCAACAGTTCACCTCGTTTTAGGCCTGCTGGATTATAGCACGGTGGGGGAGGCGGGTCCCTTTTCCTGACGCAACCATCCCCGACCGCGACTGAAGCCACGGTTCAAAGGAAGAGGAAATGCGGCTGTTGCTGCATGCCTCCTCAGTCGACGTCTCCACGGCGGTTCCTCCGGCGCCTGACCCTGTCGGAGAAGTCGGATATGCGGGTGGTTTGCCTGGATTCACCTTCACGTCCCCGGCTTCCCCCGTCCTTCACTTTGAAGGCGTAGAGGTGCAGGACCGTTCCGTCGACCACAAGTGCGCTCCCCACCGAGTTCTCATCGGTGATCCGTACGTCATCGCCGAGGCCGGGAGGGTCGAAGACCTCCATCTCGGAGCCTCCCACCGACTGCAGGAACTCCCGGACATCGTCACTGTCCACGTAGCCCTCGCCGTCGGACGTCAACGCCTCGATGGCGTAGGAGTTGAGGAGCTTTCTCCACTGCTTCTCGAACGTGGAGGCCCTGTCGAACACATCCATCCCCAGTATCTTTCCCGAGAGAGTGAAAACCGCGCCCGCAAGCGTGCTTCTGTCGCCCTCGAACCTGTCAAGGGCAAGGTGCTGGTAGAACTCGTCGAGCGTGCCCATCCGACTGGAGAAGTGGTCGTCCATGGCGCTGGTCGGGGAGTGAACGCTTTCCTGGTGGAGACGGCACGATATATCATGCCAGATCGCTCCCTGGTCGGCGTCGTATTTGCGATCGGCCTGCAGGTTACGGGCCACCTGACGGGACTTCATTGCCCTCGTACCGGCGTAGAGATTGCTCGGTGAACTGCTCATTCGCCTGGAGCCTTCGTAATGCCACCTGCCCTGCTCGACGCAGGAGACCGGTATTACGATCTTGCTGTGGGCGGCGATAAGCATGGTGGTGTTCATGACGCGGTTCTGCTTGGCACCTACCAACTGCTCCCCGTCGATTATAAGGATCTGCTCATCCCCCTTGTTCTCCAGCCGGAGCTCGGGAACGCTGCCACCCTGGTCAAGCTCGCTCACCGTAACCGTCTTTTTCTCCAGTGCCTCTTCGTAGGTCAGGTACTCGACCTTGCTGTCCACCGAAACGTGGATTGGGCATACGCCGAGGGCCTTGTAGGCGAGCGGCTTCCCGACCGTATAAGAACCGTTGCCGCCGGTTGCCAGCCTGCTCATGACACATTTGATAGCTTGCTCGTTCATCTCCTCATCTCCTTATCTCACGACCGCTGTTGTGGCCCTTCCCCCCCCCCGGCCGGCGCCCATTGCTATGCTTTATTGACGCCGTAACCGTTAGCGCGAGATAATTGTAGCCGGTCTCACTGACATGTAATTACACCCACCTCGGTACTTTCCCGAAACACCCCCGGAGCCGAGACCCCGCACGCCCCGGGCTGTGGCGAGTCTGTCTCACCGATGATTGTGTACGAGGGAGGGTTCAGGCCTTATCTCCATACGCATATCGTTAACCACCGCTCTAAGGCACTGACCCCACCTGGTGGCCATACAGACCTGAGCCAGGCACCGTTTGGTTAGGGGTTCAGGTGGCCTCCGGCACGGTGAAGCAGAAGCGGGACCCCTTTCCCACGGCGCTCTCCAGGCGGATATCGCCCCCGTGCGCTTCCACGATGGCCTTGGCGATGGAAAGCCCGAGGCCGGTCCCCTCCCTGGCGGTCGCGGTGCTCTGGGCCTTGACGAACCTGGTGAAGATCGA
>JAHIMR010000062.1 GCA_018896525.1 Actinomycetota bacterium | reverse complement strand
TGTAGGGGTCGAAGCCGGGGCGGCAGGTCCCCTCGGCGAAGTAGAAGGTGGCCCCGGGGTCGCTTGCCCCCATCACCACGTGGCCGCCGGTCACGTTGCCGTGGTAGTTGAAGTAGATGGGGCGCTCGGCTACGATGCCGGTGTCCATCTCGGAGTTGCCCCCGGTGGCGGGGGCACCCCAGATAGGGCTCGCCGAGACCCCACAGGCGGGGTACACCACGCCGTCCCAGTAACCCCCCTGCAGGTAGGTCCCGAAGTAGCGCTCCATGTCCCAGTACCGGGCGCACAGCGCCAGCGGGCCACCGTCTCCCGTGGATGCTCCCAGGTGGCAGGCGACCTGGTCCCTCCAGAGGTTCGCCGACACCCACATCCTGGTGGGGTCGTCACTGGTATGGGTACAGCCGTACTTCCTGAGTGTTCGGCTGGTGGAGCCCTCCACGTCCAGGCGCATCCTCTCGGTGTTACCCGATGTCAGGCCCACGTCTCTCCCGGCGCCGAGCAGGTAGAGCAACCCGTTGCCGCTGTGGATGCTGTACGCCTCCCGGCCGGCGGCCGGGACTCCCCCATCCTGGCAGACCGCGAAGTGGTCCGACAGCCACTGGTCGTACTCCAGCGTCTGGTTGATAAGCTCCACCTGCGCCCGGCACCTCCCCGCGTAACCGTCGTCGGGCGCCTCCAGCGCGCCCGCCATCTCCTCGGCCGCCTGGTAAGCGGCCATGCATTTCACCCCCAGGTACGTCTGGTCACGGGACCCCTCCAGCGCGGGGGGTCCGTCGTCGAGCGTGTTCCGGGTGTAGATGTCGGGAAGGCCGTTGTTGTTTGTGTCACAGTTCATGAGGAAATCCACCAGCCTGCGAACGTCGGAGAACCTCTGCTGGATATACGATGTGTCGCCGGTTCGCTGCCAGTACCGGTAGAGCAGCAGGATGAAGTTGGTGTTCTCCTCCACCGGCATCGGGTGCTCGTAGACCTGCCCGTACGCCGTGTCCAGTATCCCGATATCGTGAGGGAGGAACTCCCCCGTCTCGTTTGATTCGGTGTAGAGAAGCCACTGGTCCATGATCATCCGGAGCAGCTCGGGCCAGAGCTCGAGGTAGAACCACGCCTGGTTGTACTCGACGTCCACCGTGCCGTGAAGCCTCATCCAGGTACCCTCCCAGACGCTGAACCAGTCCCGCCCGGCGTCGGAGTGTACCCACCAGGTGTTGGTGAGGTAGCTCTGGAAGGCACAGGCCATCAGGTCCCGAACATCGTCCAGGTGGGCGGCGTCCATGTGGAAGTACTCGTCGGAGCCAAACAGCGAGTCGAAGAACTCCGACTTCTCCTCTATCCCGTCACCGTCCCACCTCGAGGCCGCGGCGTACTCCGCCACGTCCCGGACGTCCGAGAAATGCCCCCGGTACTTGAACCGGAAGCTACCGTCCTCGTACTGACGGTTCTTGACATCGAGCACCGTGCCGGGGACGTACCCCGCCAGGATGAAATGCCTGCTCGCGGTTCCGCCGGGCTCCAGGTCGTCTATCGTCCAGAGTGCCCCCGAGTAACCCCTGGGGTAAACTGTGAACGTGGGGGATTTGGGCTTATCGTAGGTCAGCGGGTACCCGTCGGGAGAGCGCCACCCCCAGATACCGTCTGGCGAGAAGTCGGAGAACTCGCCCTCGGTCAGGCCGTGAAAACGAACGCCGTCTTTCTCCTGCGACGGGACCGCAAGGGTCTCCACCGCGCTTCTCGCGCCATGCTCGCTCTGTGATTCCTCCTGGTAATTGTATGAGGCCTCAAACGTGTAACCGTCGGCGTCGGCATCGGAGAACCCCGTCAGGCCGCACTCCTGGAACCCATCCTTGTGGGGACGGGCGAGAAGGACCTCCCCGGAGACCGTGGTGTCGCCCGCGTTCCTGACACTCAGGTCAACGTAGAAGAAAGGGGCGGTGCAAAGCTTCTCGTCCTCCGGGTAGAACGGCGAGCTGAAGACAACTGACATCTCCAGGGGCGTTGCCGTAGACCGGCAATCGAACGACTGGCGCGTCATCCCCTGCTCCTGCTCGATTGACTCCCAGGCGGGAAACCGGTCGGTGAACGGAAGGCACCTGATATCGGACCCATGCCTGAGGGCGATGACGAACTCCGAGAGATCGCCGGTCCAGGTGCCCAGGGGCGAGATACGGCTTGCCAGCCGCTGCGGCAGGAGGTTCAGGCTTGCGCGCGAGCCCAGCCTTCCCAGGATTGTTTCCAGGGTGTTCTGCCGGTCGTTGTTGTAATGCCGAACCGGCGGGTCCATCCTGTGCCGGGAGGAAGTTGCGTCTATCTCCACGACGTCCCCCGCGGCATCGTAGACCCTGATGGTGCTCACCGTCGCGTCCCCGGTGCACCCCGGCTCATCGGACCTGAACGCGATTCTCACCAGGCCTTCCTGGTCCGCCGCCGCGCCGAAGCAGAACCGGCAGGCGTGATTGGCACCCACCTGCGCGAATATGTCCAGGCACTTGAGAACCCTCGCACCCCCGATGTAGGTATTGAACACCCGCAACCCACTCGAGGGCTGTTCGTGCTCCACGAAGCTGAGCTCCACCTGGTAGACGGCACCGGGAGCAAGGTTGGCTACCACGTAGGAGAAGTGCCTGCCCTGCCTCTCCCTCTGGAACTTGTACGCCTGCATGTCCACGCCGTCGGCCCCCGCTATCTCCTGGTCGGCGAACTCGCTGGTGTGGGTGACGTCGGACCCGTTGTTCTGCTGGAGCTCAACGATGACCTGACCGGGGCCGGAGGCGAGAGCTTCGGCGCACAGGAGAACCAGGGCGACTGCCAGCGCCGATGCGAGGACGGCCGCGGCCGTCACCACTCTGACGGGTCCCTCTTTAGAAGTTGCTTTCATCCCCGGTAACCGCTCCCGGTAATCATCGATCAGGTTGTCACAATGACTTCACTTCAAGATACCACAGGCGGAGGGGTAGTTGCCGCCGGAGCGCCGGCCGCTGGATATTCTCCCTGAAAACCCGCATAATGATGCTTAGTTGGATTGCTTTGTACGCAGGAGTCCGCTTGCCAGCGGAAGAAGTAGAGTTAGCATGGATATGGAACAGTTGAAAAACGCGATAAAGATCTGGGGAGCGCTTGGCCTCATTGTTGTGCTGGGGATCGTCGCCGCGTTTATCTCGTTATCCAACGACTCCTCGGCACGGTTCAAGCAGGCCGCCCGGGAGATGGAAGAGGCGGACGACGAGATCGACATCTCCAACGAGACACCGTACACGTCGTATCGGAAGCGCAGCGAAAGTTTCAGCGGCGGTTCCTCGGAGTATACCCCCGACCCCGAGTCCGCGCCGGGATCAACCGTCGAACTGGACATAGCCCCCCTTCTGAATGTAAGCAGCTTGAGCGCGGGAACATCGGTTCCCGGCCCTGACGCCGTCTTCGTGTTCACCGGGCAGGGCAGGGCACACGGCGTTGGTCTCTGCATGGACGGCGTCAAGTACAGGGCGCTGGCGGGGCACTCCTGCACCGACATCATCCACTACTACTACACCGGCGTTCAGATAAGCAACGTGGACGACAACCAGCCGATACGGGTGAAGGGAAGGGACGGCCAGGTCCGGACGTTGCCCCTCAAGGAGTACCTCTACCACCTGGCCGAGGAGCCCGAGACGTACCCCTACGAAGGGCTGAAGGTGCTGGCGTTAGCGGCCAGGACCTACACGCTCTCCTGCATCGCGCGCGGCAAGCACCAGGGGTTTGACGTCTGCTCCAGCGGCAACTGCTGCCAGGCGTTCAGCGAGACCAAGGACCTCTCCAAATACCCTAACCAGATCAGGTCCATCGATGAGACCGCCGGCCAGATCATCACCTATGACGGGGCCCCGATAATCGCGGCCTACTGCGGCTCGTGCGGCGGCCACACTGATAACTACGAGGACGTCTGGGGGGGGCAGCCCGTCCCCTACCTTAAAGGCAAACCGGACTCCTACTGCTCACAGGCCCCCAACTTCACCACAACCGTGGAGATATCGGTGGCGGACCTCACCAGCAAACTCAACGCGTCTGTCGGCACGCTCGAGCTTATCGACCTATCCGACCGCACCCCCGGCGGCCGCGTCCGCACCGCCCGCGTCGTCGGCTCCTCGGGAACCAAAGATATCAAAGGCAAGGACTTAGCCGCCCTGCTGGGTTTCCGCAGCACCCGCATCGATTACACGTTCAGGTAAAGCTCCGTTCGGCAATGACTCCCACTCTGCTGGGAACCGGCCATATTTACCCAACCAGAACGCAAACCACAGAATCCATGAGGCCGATGCCGCGTTATAAAGAGAAAAGAGTATCGCAGGGAGGCCATCATGAGAACGGCTATCGCCACGACGAACCGCGGGAAACACCCTGAAGCATGGGCCGTTGTCGCGGCGTTCGCCGCCTGCCTGCTGATGGTGCTGCTTGCGGGCACGTTATGCCCCGCCGGAGACACCGGGGCCGGGGCCGGCTGCTCCACGTGGTACCTGGCGGAGGGATCAAATAACTGGGGTTTTTCTACCCGCATAGCCATAGAGAACCCTAACGACATCGCTGTCAACGCCCGGATAACGTACATGACCAACGATGGCGAGATACCGGGCGGTACGGTCAACCTGCCGCCGCGAAGCGGGGTCACCGTGCCTACCTACGAGACCGTGTGGCAGAGGGACTTCTCCACCAGGGTAGAGTGCCTGGAAGGCGAGACGATTGCTGTTGAAAGGTTGATGTATATGCCGGAAGATGATGTCACACGGTTATGCGTAGTATGGCCCCAAGTAGACCCGAGTGGACACCACTCGTCCATAGGCGTCACCTCCCCATCAGCGACCTGGTACTTCCCCGAGGGCTCCTCGGACTGGGGATTCGAGTGCTGGCTCCTGGTCGGGAATCCCAATCGGCAGGAGGCCACCTGCAATATCACTTACATGATAGAGGGTGAGGGGCCCAGGACCTTCGAGAAGAAGCTCAAGTCGAACAGCCGGCGGTCTTTCAACATCAGCGACGACATCGGCGCGAAAGACGCCTCCATGAAGGTTGACGCCGACGTCCCGGTAGTGGCCGAGAGGTCCATGTATGTGGAGAATAAGAAGCGCAAGGAGGGCCACGTATCAATAGGAGCCGATTCGCCGTCTAGAGACTTCTTCCTTGCGGAAGGGTCCACGGCGTGGGGATTCACCACCTATCTCCTGGTGCAGAATCCCAACAGCGAGGCCGCGCGGGTTACACTCACCTACATGACGGATGAAGGGCTGAGAGCACAGCCCGCCTTCACGATTCCCCCCAACTCCAGAAAGACCGTAAGGGTCAACGACGTTCTTCCGGATGTCGATTTCGCCACATACATACACGGCTCCATACCAGTAGTGGCGGAACGCGCGATGTACAGGGATTCCCCGAACCAGGAGGGGCAGGACCATGCATCCGATTTCGCGTGTCACGACTCGATAGGCGTTGCGGAACCTCACACCACCTTCTACCTGCCCAACGGGATGGGTAAGACTGACATGTTCGGGACCAACTTTAGCGATACTTATATACTCATACAAAACCCGAACCCTTCGGAGGTAACGGTGGAGATCTTCTACCTGACTCACGACGGGCTCGGGAACTCGACCTCCACCGTTAACGTACCCGCCTACTCCCGAAGGACGTACAGCATGTCAGACAGTGGCATAGAGGGGTCCAGGGCGATAATCGTGACCTCGGTGACCACCGGTTGCAAGATCGTCGTCGAGAAGTCCATCTACTGGGACCCACCGGCTTCGGGCACGTGTACCATAGGCTGTTTCGAGGATTAGGCGCGATATCATGACTTGCGAGCGTTTCCGGGGTAGAATGAAGCATCGGCGAAACTTAGACGCCGGGAATAGATAGCGGTGACGAAGCAACCCAACGGATGCGGCGGGAAGGGTTATGTTCATCAAGGACAAGTGTGATCTTTGCGGGGAGTGCTTCGAGCGATGCCCGGAGTCGGAGTTCTCTCTGGAGAAAGCAAAGATAGAGATAGAAAAGCTCGTAAAGGGTGCGGAAGGCGCCGGTATACTCTCGAAGTGCTCAAGTTGCTTCGCATGCAACCTCTACCGTAAAGAGAACGTCAGGCCTTACGTTCCGCACGTCTCTAGCTTCAATTGCCCGTGGACAATCCTCTTTCGCGCAGTTCTTCCTCGAGAAGCCGGGTGTTCTCAAGGGGGGTCACTTTGTCGCTCAGGAGACCGATAGAGTAATCTCGCTTTATTCTTTCACATGCGATATAGACCTCCCTGTCGGTGAGGTCCTTTACCTCTTCCCTGGTCAACCTCTGCATCCTGAGCATCTCCTTCTTCGTCCGTCCGTAACTCCTTCCCGTTACTACCTACGTTTCTTACTTCAATAAGCAGACATTTATTTCCTTTGGATAGCCGACCCGCTGAAGGTCCCGATCGGGGGACGTACAAACCTGCTCGAAACAGGAGAGCATGAGAATCAATCTTGTCGAGCACGTGGCAAGGCCTCATGTACAACAGGACAATCAGTATTGGTTGTCACCGGGCCTAACCCAGTGACCTCTTGCCTGTGAGATATAGATGGGTAACGCCTGAACCTGTCGATGGAACCTCTCGCGGTCTGGTGGGCGTTACTGGGCTTGAACCAGTGACCTCTACCTTGTAAGGGTAGCGCTCTCCCAACTGAGCTAAACGCCCGGAGTAATGTGTTGATAGTAGGCGAACGTGCCGGCTTAGACAAGGCCTTTCCTTTGAATACGGCAGTCACGTTCTGGGCCCACGTCCGGCATGCCTGGCAAGTAGCCGTTTGCCGGCGAGTCGCCGGCGCTACGACAAACCTGGCCTATACCCCCGGCGGCGGGGGCGGAGTCCCTCCTCCCTGACCAGGACCCTCTGGAGGAGCCTGGGGCGGCGGCGGTGCCTGTGGTGGCGGTGCTGCCGGTGGGGCCGCTTGCGGTGGAGCCTGTGGCGGTGCCGGTGGTTGCGCAGGAGCCACTGGTGGCGGCGCTGGAGCCTGCGGTGGCTGCTGGTACTGCTGTGGGGCCGGTGGATGCGGCGGGTATCCTTGAGGCGGAGCCTGAGGGGGACCGTAAGTACCCGGTGGAGGAGTTACGCCGGGCCCGCGTACCTGCTGCTCGTACCCAGTCTCAGGGTTCATCGCGTAGGCGACGATTACGACCACTATGCCTCCTATGCAACAGAAAAAGGTCGTGCCTAACGCAAGGGCGAAGAAGGCCCAGAAGCTCTTGCCCTTGCTTTCGGCCACCTTGCCGGCCCATAGGCCGAGAAGGCCACCCACAACCAGTAACACTCCAGATATAATGGCCAGTGCCGGTGCTCCGGTAACCTCCCATTCAAATTCGGCAGCCAACATGTTCCACCAGGGGATTGCATTTGCGATCATTAGAACTCCCATCATCCTCCCAGGAACACCTGCAGTAAATACAGGTGTTCTCCTCCGTTCCGTTCCGGGAGTAATCATATCAAACCTGTCGCTGATTCTAAAGAGCGAATCGAGAAATGGGGTGTGACCGCTACTGGCGCATCTCAAGGGGACAGAGGGTTATGCTGGGGATTATAATGGTGGCAACAGTACCGGCGAGGGACAAGAAGATGAAGACCGCACGGGACATCAAGGATGAGTCTACGGCCGCCCCTATCGAGCTTTGCCCTGAGAGGGCGTACCTCGTAACCGAGTTCTTCAGGAAACACGACGACCCGGAGGAGCCGGTTATCATTCGCCAGGCCAGGGCGCTCGCGTACCTGCTCTCCCACAAGGAGATCCACATCTACCCCGGCGAGCTCATCTTAGGAAACGCCGGCACCGCACGCAGGTCGTGTATCATGCAGCCGGAGCTGGCAAGCGCGTTCATGGCAACGGAGCTGCTGTGGATCAACCGCCGCAAGACCACCCCATTCAAGATATCGTTACGTGATCGCCTCAAGCTGGCCACCCGGGTCATCCCCTACTGGCTGCTCCATAGCATGCCCATCCGCATGTTCCCGAACCCCTCGAAAGCGGTCAAGTATTCCCTGGACCAGCTCAAGCCCACTTACTACCTGATAAACGAGGCGGGGGGCATCGGGCACTTCCTGCCCAACTACGAGAAGATGCTGCTGCTGGGAACCCGCGGCTACCTGGATTCGTTCGAGGATAAGGACGGCGACCTCTACACCGCGGTGCGCATAGTCTGCGAGGCCCTGGAGGAGTGGTCGGATCGAATAGCCGAGGCCGCCCTGAGCGAGGCACGCGCGACCGGCGACACGGAACGCCGGGAGGAGCTCCAGGAGATGGCCCGCGTCTGCCGTAGGGTGCCCCGCGAACCCGCCGCCACCTTCCACGAGGCGCTGCAGTCCCTGTGGCTCACCCACCTGGGGGTCATGCTGGAGAGTCTCAACTCCGCGGTCTCGTTCGGACGCATCGACCAGTACCTCTACCCGTACTACCGGGACGACCTGGACGAGGGCCGGCTTACCCGCGAGCGGGCGCTTCAGCTGCTGCTTCAGTTCAGCATCAAGACCACCGAGCACGTGATGCTTCTCTCGGAGAGGATATCCGAGTACCACGGGGGGTTCCTTATCGTACAGGCGGCCATTGTTGGCGGCACCGACGGCGAGGGGGAGGACGCCACTAACCCCCTCACCTATCTCATGTTAGACGTCATGGAGCGGCACAGGATGCGCGACCCCAACTACCAGGCCAGGGTACACAGTGGATCGCCACCGGAGTTCCTTGCCCGCGCCCTGGACGTCGCCAGACAGGGGTACGGGGTGCCCGCCCTGTTCAACGACGAGGCGGTTGTGCCGTCCCTGGTCGCCCACGGGTTCCCCGTCGAGGACGCCCGCGACTACGGGATAGTGGGGTGCGTGGAGCCGTCCATCCCCGGCAGGAGCTTCATGTCTACCGACGCGGGGCTGTTCAACATCCCCATATGCCTCGAGCTCGCCTTAAACAGGGGGCACCGCTGGGGTCACCGTCTCCGCACCGGCGCTCCCACGCCCGACCCTTCAGGGTTTGGGAGCATGGACGATGTGATAGAGGTATTCCGCACCCAGTTGAACTTCATGGTTGATCGGATGATAGACGATTTTCACATGGTGGAGAAGGCCAACATCGATTACCACCCCACGCCTTTATCGTCGATGTTGGTGGATGGGTGCCTGGAATCGGGCCTGGACCTGACCGAGGGAGGAGCCCGGTACAACTCCAGCGGGATCCAGGGGGTAGGGGTGGCCGATGTGGCCGACTCGCTGGCCGCACTGGACTCGGTCGTGTTCCGCGAAGGGAAGCTCAGTATGGACGAGGTGTTGGAAGCCCTCCGCGACAACTTTGAGGGCCACGAGGTGGTTCGCGCGGAACTCGAGGGCGCCCCTAAGTACGGGAATGACGTGGAGCTGGCGGATAAGTACGCGGACCTGGTGGTCACCATGTTCCACAACTCGCTTGCCAGGCATGTGAGCATGCGTGGCGGCGGGTACGTCCCGGGTTTCTACACCGTAACCTGCCACGTGGCGTTTGGAGGGCTGACCGGGCCGCTGCCCTCGGGGCGTGCGTCGGGGGAGCCTTTCGCCTCTGGTATCGGGCCCGCCGCCAACGCCGACCGGCGGGGCCCCACCGCGCTCCTGAACTCGGTTTCGGCGATCGACTCCACCCTGATGCCGAACTGCAACGCGCTCAATATGAGGTTCGACCCGGCCGACATCTCCGGGGACAGGGGCCTGGAGGTGCTAACGGGGCTCGCAAAAGGGTTCTTTGAGCGTAGGGGTATGCAGATACAGCTGAACGTTCTTGACCCCGATACGCTTGAGGACGCAAGGGCTCACCCGGGTACCCATCCCGGGCTGGTGGTGAGGGTTGCCGGTTACTGCGCCCTCTTCGACGACCTCCCGGACAGCGCGAAATCGGAGATCGTCAAGCGTACCCGCCTGAAAGCTTGAAGCGTCGCCTTTACACACTCCTGAAGAACTTCTCCGGCTTGACGTGGTACAGCTTACACAGAGCGAGCAGCTCGCGGGTTCCCGGGTGGGCTTTCCCCAGTTCCCAGTTCTTGAGTGTGTTGTAATGCACGCCCAGCCTGTCGGCTACCCAACCCCTCTTGAGCCCGCGTTCATCCCTCAGGGCCTTCATGCGCACCGCAAAGGCATGATCGTACTCCAGGACCTCTTTATCCGGAACGCGCACCTCTTTTTCGGGTTTAGTCCCCAATACTATTGACACCCCCAATCCCTTGTGCTTAGATGGACAAGTATCTTGTCCTGTATGTGACATATCAGGACTATACATTAGGATACCAAAAGTTATCCGTAACCGTCAATAGGAACCCGGAGGGCCGCAGGCACCGGGGAAGGGAGGAGTTTTGTACATAAACAGCGCCGTCGTGGTTGGGAACCTGACATCCGACCCCAGGATAAACGATGGGGACAACAAGGTGGTCAACTTCCGGATGGGAGTCAACCGCTGGCGCAAGCCGGGCCAGGAGGCCGACGAAAAGGTCAAGGAGAGGACCGAGTTCATAGATGTGGAGTGCTGGGGTCCCCAGGCGGAGAACATAAACGCGTCACTCCGCCGGGGAAACCGGGTGATCGTGAGCGGCCAGCTCAAGTATGACCAGTGGACCGACGAGGACGGCAACTTCAAGAGCCGCATCTGCATCAAGGCCTCGGCGGTCGGGCCCTCCCTGGAGTTCCAGGCAATACCCGTATAGACAAGAGAAGCCGGCATGAGCGCGCCGCCGGGATCGCGGCGCCCGCTCTAGCGAAAGGAGTAGTGGTAATGGGAATAACCGATCTTTCCACGTTCACGTCCAAGCAGGGGGTCACCACGGCCGTCTGGCGCTACGACGAAGCGGATACGCTAATCGTCCAACACGACTTCATGCACCTGTCGTTCTACAAGGACGACTTCCGCGAGTTCGTAGATACCTTGGTGGTTGCGCTGCGGGGGATGGAGCAGAATGAGAACCCCGTGTCGCACATCCACCCGGTCCTGGTGCACGAAGGATTAACCACCATATCGGAGGTGGATGCCCACGATAGCCGGTAGAAGGCACAACGATATAACCGCATAAGTCCCGGTCGCGCCTCCTGAGACGTTGGGTCCCCCCCCCGACATTCGTGCCATGTCTCTTGAGGCGCGGCTCTTTCTGTTAATGTCGGCCAATTCGATCTACATTACGTGCACTCTCATCCGTTTACTCATCAACTGATGATGTGAAACGACCGTCCTTGTCAGTCTTGACAACCCAAGTCTCTATTTCAGGACCGAAAACGGAAGAGCTTCCAACCAGGATATATCCCCCATCTTCGGCTTGCTGGACGCAATCAGCATGGGTATTTCCTTCACCGCCGAAAGTCCTTTTCCAGAGTAGGCTGCCTTTCTCATCCGTCTTGAGAAGTACAGCTTCACTCCACTCATCCTCGGAGGACCTGGTAGAACCCGACAAGATATATCCATTGTCATTAGTCTGCTGAACACATCGGGTAAAGATCGGTGATTCTCCACCAAGTGTTCTTTTCCAAACAGCGTTACCTTTGTGATCGGTCTTAATGAGTAACGCTTCTACCGTTTCTTCGTCTGTGGCAGTTGAGCAGCCAAGTATGAATCCGTTGTCATCCGCCTGTTGGATAGACTCAACAACTGCGTTTTTCGCGTAACTTCTCCTCCAAAGGGGCTCCCCTTCTGAATCGGTTCTCACGAGTACAGCTTCTGCCCCTGGAGTTCTAGACGCGATGGCGTACCCGCCGTCCTCCGTCTGAATTGCCATCGCTCTACCCGGATTGAGTTCTATTGTCTTGAGCCATATGGGATCTCCTGTTGAACTCGTCCTCGAAAGCCAAATTCTGCCTTCCCATTTAGTAGGAGCTACTCCCGCGATGACGTAACCGCCGTCCGCAGTCTGTTGAATAAACTGTGCTTCGCCACCCTGGTCGTTGACTTGGAAGGTCTTCTGCCACACGATCTTCCCGCTTGAATCAATCTTCGAATACCAAGGTAAGTTCCCACCGTAGATTTCGTATTCCATCGATCCGGCAATGACGAATCCCCCGTCTTCGGTAAGATCAACCCACGTTAGCAAGCCATATTTGCCGAGTTGGAACGTCCGTCGCCATAGTTGATTCCCTCCTGCGTCAAGCTTCATTAGCCATGAAGAATGATCGTTTTGATGGGGAAAAGCCTCACCAGCGACTACATACCCATTATCGGGCATTTGTTGAACACAATGGGCTTCACCCGGTCCAAAGGTCTTCTCCCAGGTTCTACCTATCGATTCTTTACCACCGGTTCTTTCCCTCACCCCCCCACACCCACTGACTACAGCACTGAACATGGCAACCGCCAACACGACACACAGTACTGACATGCCCTTGCTCGTGGTTTCTTTTCTCAATACACAACCCATAGCGTTCTCTTTGTAGCTCATACGCCAATAATCACTACCGTATAAACCGTCCATACGAATCGGAATTCCCGTCCGTGACCCTGGCCGGCAAACCACCTGAAACCGGGACTGATAGGAGCGTGCTCTTGGGGGGGATCTCATTGGTATCTGTATTGAACATTATCAAGGTTCCGTCGGGTGACCAGTCCGGATAATTGCAGTAAACTCCCAAGTTTGTTAGCTTCCTTGGACCAGCCCCATCGGCTCCCACAATCCATATTTGCCCATCATTTCTCACAAAAGAAATCATGGTGCCATCAAAAGACCATGCAGGCGGGAGAACATAACCCCAACCTGCCGGTGGGCCGACTTCAAGGTCTGCAATGTCGTGAGAATCCGAGCCGTCCACGGACATGATGGAAAGCTTGGTTTTGGCCCCTTCTGTTTCAGAGCCTGCAGCTCCCCAAATAAAACGTATGTAAGCCAGCTTCGTACCATCAGGTGATACTGCGGGGCAAGCAAGCCCATCGCCAGTTGACCCGGTTTTCACAGGACCTTCGATTGGCCTGGCTTCACCTGTTCTTAGGTCAATGCAACCTATTTCACTGGGAAAAGGCGTTTGATGAGGTTGATTTCCTACATAACACGTATTGCCTTCAGGTGAAAAGGACAACGAAATGATCGGCTCCATCTGATAACCTGACAAAACGGTTATGTTGTTACTTCCATCCAAGTTCATCGTTTCAACAGTGAATATGTCATCTCGGTTCCACGTGGCGTACGCAATCGTGCCTTCATCCCTCTGTGTGCATACAGCAGTAACATTCCCGCTATTGGTAAGCTGTGTTACGCCACCGCTCCCGGGATCAAGAATACAAACATCTCCCTTTCTTAAAAACACGACTCTGCCTTCTGTGATTGTATAGCCCGTCTCGGCGATCACCCTCGTGCTCTCACGCCCATCCGTTAGAATACTAGGTACGCTTGCATTGGAGACAGTTGCGGTTCCTTCTGAGACTACTACTGAAGTTCTCTCTTCCTTTTTCCCGCATCCTGAAACAAAACCAGTTGCGATGCTGGCAACCGTGATAGCTGATATAAGAAATACTAAGAAATGGCGTTGACCGCTTCTCATGGCTACAACCCCTTTTTTATCATAGCAGAGCCCGTCCTTGAAACGTAGCGTTCCCCGGTGTTTCATCTAACGGCATAAAAGAGATTATGTCGAACCACATATGTGCCATGTAGGCCACCGATGAAGCGGAAACTCCTGAGTATACCTTCCATTTGAATCACGTAGGCTGTGTATCACCCTACGAACAGAAGTTTCAAATGAGCCACGGATGAAAATCCGTGGAAATGCTACTACGGTGTTAGCGTATGCTCCTACGACGAGGCGGACACGCTGATTGTGCAACACGACTTCATGCACCTGTCCTTTTACAAGGACGACTTCCGCGAGTTCGTGGATACCCTGGTGGTTGCGCTGCGGGGGATGGAGCAGGCCGAGAACCCCGTGTCGCACATCCACCCGGTCCTGGTGCACGAGGGGGCGAAGCCGATAGCAGAGGTGGATGCCCACGATAGCCGGTAGAAGGCACAACGATATAACCGCATAAGTCCCGGTCGCGCCTCTTGAGACGTTGGGTCCCCCCCCCGACATTCTTGGCATATCTCTTGAGGCGCGGCTCTTTCCTCCCTCCCTGCGAGGCACGCGTAGCGCCGGCAACTTGCCTGCATCCTAATCTGCTGGCGCTTCAGGCTCTCTTCGACTGCGCAAACGCTCCTTTGGCATAGGCCATGCGGTGGAAGCGGATCTGGTTTTCCAACGAGCCGCCCCATCGATCTTCCCGGAAAATATGCTTTGGCATTGCGTACGCTACGTGGTGGTGTCGGAAGGGCGACCCTTTTTACCCCCACAGGAATAAGGGCGTGATTCAATTAGCAGCCATCAATGGATGCAATCTAGATTAATTGAAAAGCTCTCTTAGAACCTGATCCTTTGGAAGGCTCAGGTGTTGTGCCACATCAGAAACAATGGCATTCAGGGTGCCAACCTTCAATTGCTTGTGCTTCGGCACAGTCAGATGATGTTCGCCGTTGCGAGAGGTGGTCAATCGAATGTGACTGCCGGTTTGGCGGGTTAACTCGTAATCATATTTTGAAAGCAGTCTCGCCAGTTTCTCCCCATCGATATCCCTGGGGATCCTCATACGGCGAGAACCTCATCCTTTACGAAGTGAAGGCGCACAACCATTGGTTGCTGGCCCTCGTCGAAATGACACCGGACAGCGTCGCGAACGTTCTCTCTGATCTCGTCAAGGGTATCACCCTCGGTGAATATAGACAGACCCAAAGCGCGAGCCTCGAACCCGCCCTCGGGCGATTCCTCTACTAGAAAAACGATTTCCTTGTCCAATGGTAACTCCTTAATCAATACCAACTACACTTGGATTGTACCACGAAGCTACCACTTGCTATCAGGCTAATGAATTCAGCGGCTTTGACATTGCGTACGCTTCGTGGTGGTGTCGGACAGTACTTTAAGAGATAAACGCTAAGCCTTCCCCTAACCCGCATTGTAGCGGGCTTTTTTCTGTCTCAAGACGTAAGACCTAACGCTAACCGTTTCCTAAAGGTGTAGGAAAGGCGTAGTAATGCGGGATATGCAACATCTGGTA
>JAHIMR010000061.1 GCA_018896525.1 Actinomycetota bacterium | reverse complement strand
TGCCACAGGGTTCCGCTTAAGCGGTTTCGGGCTTGTGATCAGGCCTGAACCTGGTCCCGCCAGTCCGAGAACAGGGAAATCTGATTTTGCCGTGCCGGAAATTCAGTTAGATGCTATGCGTAGGGGTGGGGAAAGAGAGTTGTATGTATGCAAACCGTCAAAAGTCTCCAGAACGCTTAGGTCTACGTGCTCGCCCCCGAACATCCCTACGTAGTAGGCATCCAGCCCCAGGGCTCTCAGGTTATTAAATATGTCCTCCCAGGTTCCTATGGGGACGGTGTCCGATGCCCAGAGTACGATGAGCGGCTTCCCATCGACCTTGTAGAGCGCCGGGTGGTCCCCGTAGGTCTTTATCAGGTACTTGAGCCAGGCAAGTATCTCACCCTGGTCACGAGGCCCTTCTTCGTTCAGGGTCTCGAAGTTGATCGAAACGTAGAAGTCCTTTTTCTCCGCGACATCCAGGAGGATCTCCAGGTTTTCGTCCGTGTAGGAACCCGGCCCCCACCAACTCGAGATGAAGCCATCGATTCCTGCACTCTTGGCTTGGTCCACATGGAGCTCGATCGCACCCTGATCATGCGAGACATACGGGGTCTCGGGGACATCCATTAGAAGGTCACTGTTCCAGGTCTCTGGCGAGTCGTACCATGGATAGTAGAAAGCCCATACCATCTCGTCTGCGGCGGTCTCTTCAATCCTGCCTCCGATGGGGAGGATATCCTTGAGTGAATCGACTGATACTTGGAAATCGAGTGAGTTGTCATTTGTTTCGATTTCCTGAAGAAAGAACTCCTGCTCACCAAGAACGTAAGAGAAACGCGCGGTAGTCTTCCCCTCGCCGGTGCTTCCCAGTGAGACTTCGAGCGGTTTGTCGATCCCAGCCGGGGAGATCGCGTAGTCCCCCGTGATGCCAACATCTTGACTCGCACCTTCGGAATTCCTCACCCAGAGGCGTTGCATGCTCACCCCTTCTCCATTGGGTTCGCCCTCCAAACCCATTATGCGCGCGGTTAGTATGTTCTCAACTTCCGCGAACTCAAGCTGGGAACCCTCAGACTGGGTGGATAACTCTATGCGGATACGGTAGTAATAAACAACCCCTTCCTGGTCTGCGAACCCCACCGAGTCGTGCCCCCCGGTCCTTTCCCCCCAGTACATGGCCCTCTCGGCTATCACCGGCACGCTGGAGGTGACCTCGGTGGACACCTCCCACTGTCCGGGTACGGTATCGGCGACGTTGAAGCTCTCCCTGGAGTTGGCCCCGATGGTTGCGGAAGGTCCATTCACTGCTCCCGTCGGGGTCATGTAGGTCAGGGTTATCTCAGCGGATGAGCTGTTGGGATTCTCGATGAGCACCCAGGTCTCGAAGTCGCCCCCGGTGGACCCCTCTGCCAGGTGCCAGGTGGTGGAGGAGCCGTTTTCCGCACCCGCTTTTGAAATATTATCCGGGAGCGTGCACGAGCAAGACAGGGCCCCTTGTACGAAGCATAGATACACGACCATGAGAATCAGCCCTGGTACCATGATTCTATCAACGATAACGGAGTGGCCGATTCGCTTATTTCGCATAGCCGCTACCTCCATAGTTGTTAATGGATGGTATTAGGTTCTTCTTTGTTTATAACTCCTTGTTTGTAAAGAGGCGGTTAAGGACATGTGAAAACGCAGTTAATAATGATGCAGGCCAGGATTTCAAATTGCGGTAAAAGTCAACTTCTACTCTCAAAGCCGAGGAGATCATTCGGCTGTGTAATAACAAGCGTTGATAGATAGGCTGGTCCGGGGGTGGCCCCCGATGGTTTCACTGCACCGTTCCTCGGCTGTTACGCTACGCGGTGTTCTCCACTGAGATAAAGCAGCGTTGCCACTCCATTGAAGGCATCAAGAAAGTCGCCGGGTCTTATATTCACATGTCAATCAATTTAGCCGATTAATAAACTGTAGATGAATCTGTCAATCAATAGCAGCTTGGGTTGAGGGAGGAACCTGTGTTGTTTTCGAGAACAGGGCTATCGAATGCGCGTCAATTCAGTTTCCTATGCGCACTGGCCGTGGCGATTCTTATACTTCAGCTATTGACGGCATCCACGCCCGCTCCTCCGTTAGGAAGCGCTATTGCCGATGCTGGATTATCCAACGCGTTGCTGCCCGCGTCCGCGTTCTACTTCGCCGAGGGCACCTGCCGTCCGAACTTCGATACGTACCTGTGCATACAGAACCCCGGTGATACCGAAGCCCAGGTGGTTATCACCTACATGAAGGGAGACGGCACCACCGACACGGACCAGGTCACGGTTGCCCCCGGCTCCCGCTCGACGGTCTCGCCCAGGGCTAAGCTCGGCACCGGCGACG
>JAHIMR010000060.1 GCA_018896525.1 Actinomycetota bacterium | reverse complement strand
GGCCCCCACCTGGAGATAGACGGTGGGAGCCGGGAGACGGTCAACGTGGCCGATACGGTCCAGACGTACAGCGTCTCCACAAAGGTGGATTCCACAGAGCCGGTTGTCGCCGAGAGGGCGATGTACTGCAACAACCGCACCTGCGCCCACGACTCCATCGGGGTGACCGCGGCCGATTACACATGGTACCTGGCCGAGGGCTGCACCGACGGTGGCTTCGAGACCTGGGTGCTGGTGCAGAACCCCGGGGCCGACACCGCTTCCGTCGACCTCACCTTCATGACCGATGAGGGCGAGGTGGCCGGCCCCCACCTGGAGATAGACGGTGGGAGCCGGGAGACGGTCAACGTGGCCGATACGGTCCAGACGTACAGCGTCTCCACAAAGGTGGATTCCACAGAGCCGGTTGTCGCCGAGAGGGCCATGTACTACGGGCTATAGAATCGGGCGTTAAAGAACAGGCGTTTGCCGCATCATGCTTTCCACCCCTCTTGAGTCAAATGGCAGTTGAACGCTCAATTATATCATTGACACAAACTCTTGATTCCTCGTGGTGCTTATCGTAGTCGATGTGATACGGTTAACAACACATTGCTCGAACAGAAAGGGATTTCTCATGAAGGGTTACAAGAAAGAACTATGGATATACGCTATCCTTGTCATCATCGCCTGTGTGGCGTCCGGTATCACCGGCCTGTCCTGGGGGTGGGAAATCAACAGCACACTCCAGTGGATAATCTCGCTTGCCGGACTCCTCCTGTTCCTGTTCGCCACCATACGTTTTGCGCTTTTCCTGCAGCTCAAGCCGCAACAGTGGGTTGTGGCGATACTGCTGATAATTTTCTTCTACGTGGGTTCGGTCATCTATGTGACAACCCGCACCCCGCCAAACGCCGTCCCTTACTCTTGAGAACCCACCTTTAGCCAGGCACCACCGTGTGATTCTGCACCAATGGTGCCTGGCACTATTGCGTCATTTTGCTATATCCCGTAGCCCAGGGTGTCGTGGCCGCCGGCGCACCAGCCCTTGTAACCGAAGTACATGGGGCGCTCGGCCACTATCGGCTGGTCGCTCTCTATCAGCATAGACACGTTCTTGTTGACCCCTATGACCGATGCCACGTCCTGGGTGAACCGCTTGCTGGGCTCGATGGTCACCGTGGTCTGCTGACTGGGCTCCCCCTCTATCATGTAGGTGAAGTTCACTGTGGCCGCATTCGCCCCCGGGTTCATCACCGCAACGTAGGTATTGAACTCGGTCAGGGTGGTCCCTTCCGCGAAGTAGAAGCTCTTCTTGGGAGCGTTGCACCCCATCACGTCGTGGCCTCCAGGCCAGATCGAGTGGTAGTTGAAGTACAGGGGACGCTCGGCCAGGATAGGCACGTCATTTGTAGACTCCACCTTGCAGTCGGTGTCCACGTCGGCCCCCAGCTTGAGCTTGACGTCAACGGTGTGGCGGCTCTTGGCCCCCACCGTGACATCCTCGGTCTGGGTGCCTGCCTGCTCTCGGTGTAGTAGGTAATGGTGACATCGGCGTCGGTGTCGCTCGGGTTCTGCAGGCACAGCCACTCCTCGAACGATCCGTCGCCGGGGCCCCCACCACGTCGTGGCCCCCGGTCCACTTGTTGCGGTAATTGAAGTACATGGGGCGCTCGGCCACTATCGGCTGAGTGCTCTCAATCAGCATGGAGACGTCCTGGTCAGGTCCTACCGCCGTGTTCACGTCAATCGTCTCGCGGCTGGTGGCACCCACCGGATAGGTCTCCTCTATGTTCCGCCCGGTCCCCAGCATGTAGGTGACCTTCACGTCGGCGTCGGCACCGCCGGGGTTCTGCAGGCACAGCCACTCCTCGTAGGAGCCGTCGTTGATGTTGTCGCGGGTTGTACCCTCGGCGAAGAAGTAGGTGTCGCGGGGGGCTGTCGCCCCCATAACATCGTGGCCCCCGGTCCACTTGTTACGGTAGTTGAAGTACATGGGGCGCTCGGCAAGGATGAGTTGGTCCGACTCCACCAGGGTGGACACGTCCTTGTCGGCCCCCAGGAAGTCGTTGACGCTTACCGTCAACCTGCTCTCCTTTTCCACGGTGACTTTCTGCACCTCGGTGGTACCATCCCCCAGCATGTAGGTAAGGGTTACGTTGGCGATGGTCGCCCCGGGGTTCTGCAGGCAAAGCCACTCCTCGTAAGTCCCATCGTTGGGGTTGTCCCGGGTGGTGCCCTCGGCGAAGTAGTAAGTGTCGGATAGTTTGACCGTGAAATCGACCTCGTTGGAGTCCCCGTTCGACTGCGAGACCTGCACCGGGCCTGCGGTGGCCTTTGGTGATACAAGCGAAGGGCGATCCGATAGGATATACCTTATTTCCTCTCCCGCTCTGATAGTTTCATGTGTATGTACTATCAGGTATATACACATATGACATCATATCAGTGAACCCGGCTGGTTACCCCAGAACACGCTTCTCGTTGGGATTGACCATGAACAGTCTGCCCCGAAAACCACCGCCCATGATGCTCATGGGCATGATGAAGCCCCATTTTCCGGGGAAGTTTGAGGCCCCCACCACCGCGACTGCTTCGGGATTGAACAACCTGTCAAACTCCCTGGGAAACACCCCGATGTCCATGCTTGACTCCCTCACACGTAAAAAGCGCCGAACCCCAAACCCACTGGATTATACAATCTAAACAGCTATTGCGTTTGGGGCCAGGCCCCAATGTTGCGTTCTGCATCCTCCCCCATCCTGGGGGAGGACCGAGGTGGGGGTCCCACTGCACCAATGGTGCATTTCCATACCTGTCACAGGCGACAGGTATAATAATTAGCAGGAAGGCAACATCGCGGCGGAAAGGAGCGGCCATGCTTGGCGCGATAGCGGGCGATATGATCGGCTCGATATACGAGTGGAACAACATCAAGACAACCAGGTTCCCCCTGTTCGGTACGGGATGCGTGTTCACCGACGACACCGTTCTCACCGTGTCGGTAGCGGACTGCATCTTAAACGGCACCGGTTACGCCGAGAAGTTCAAGGAGTATTACGCGCGCTACCCCGGTGCGGGGTACGGTGGCATGTTCCACCAGTGGGCAAGTTCCTCCGACATGGGACCTTACAACAGTTGGGGCAACGGGTCTGCAATGAGGGTCAGTCCGGTGGGGTTCGCGTATAGCACTCTCGAGGAGGTCCTCCGGGAAGCGAAAAGAAGTGCCGCGGCGACCCACGACCACCCCGAGGGAATAAAAGGCGCCCAGGCGACCGCGTCTGCCATCTTCCTGTCCAGGTCCGGAAATTCCAAGACGGAAGTAAAAGAGTACCTGGAAACCAGGTTCGACTACGACCTGGGGAAGTCGCTGGACGAGATCAGGCCGAACTATACTTTTGACGTATCCTGCCAGGGATCGGTACCCCAGGCGATAACCGCTTTCCTGGAAGCAGACGGGTTCGAGGACGCCATCCGCCTGGCGATCTCGATTGGCGGTGACAGCGATACCATCGCCTGCATAACCGGAGGAATCGCCCAGGCGTTCTACGGCGGCGTGCCGTATGTCATCGCCAGACAGGCGCTCGACCTTCTCGATAACGACCTGCGATCCGTTATCATCAAGTTCATGGACAAATACACACCACTCGATACTTAATGCTCTTGCGTTTTGTACCTGGCACCATCTTGCGTTTTTCTATTGACAACGTCCCTTGTGGGTAAAAGAATTGTATCGCCACCCCGGGGTTGTCCGGAAGAGGAGGTCCGTAAGATATGTGGCTCAGGTACAGGATACTTCGACCACCGGCTATTGCGATCTCGAAGTTGCCGGTATACCGTCTCAAGTGGTCTGGGTACGAGAACGCGCCGGTGAGCGGGCCGTTCATCATCGTCGCGAACCACCAGACAAGCGTCGACGGCCTTGCGATCGCCATCGCATTAAAGAAAGCGGCCAACAAGAGTCCAATCCTGCCGTGGGCGAAGCGCGAAATAGGAAGGGGCAGGGAAGGCATCGTGGGGTTCATCCTGTGGCGCATTTTCGGGAAGATCACCATCGACCGTGGCGCGGAAGAGGAAGCACCCAATGCTATCAAGGAGAGTCTCCTGCAGCTCCGGAAGATGAAGATGGTCCTTGTCTTCCCGGAGGGGACACGTTACCCCCGAGGAGAGGTCGGCCCATTCAAGTACGGGGTCGCGAACCTGGCCAGGGCCACCCCTGCGCCGATCCTTCCTGTGGCGGTGTATCGCAGGGAGGAAGACAACGGGGTTCAGGTCAAAGTCGGCCACCCCTTCTTCATGCCTAACATACCTCTTGACGATGAAGAGTTGGTGCAACCGAGGAGCAAGATCGAGGCGCTTCTCATCAAGCAACTCGAGATCGCCAGGGAGTGGGGCGAAAGCGTTGGGCAGGACAAGAAAGGCATGAAACTCCTGGCACGGCTGATCGACCTGATAAACAGGATGATCGCCCGGCAGCATACCAGCTTCAACCTGCTCTTTCGCATGGCACGGCCGGAGGACAACGAGTTCCTGCGCGCCAGCGTCCTGGAGTTACTGCCTGATGATTGGCGCGCGGTTGAGGGGCCTTCCAGAAGGGAACGCGGAAAGCAGAACATACTCTTCCGGGAGTGAAACCACACCCGGTCCGCCGGCGCTCAATCGCCACTATCGGGTTACGGCACCTGTGTCCGTTAGAGCGTACGTTCATGTTCGCGCGAAGGGATAGGAAATACCGACCGTCACCGGAGAAGCGGGATCGCGAAGCAGAAGCTTGCCCCTCCTCCCACGGCCTGCCGCATGCTTATCCACCCTTCGTGCGCCTCAACAGGAGGTATGTTAAGGTGGAAATTAGTGACATTGAGTCCCTCCGTGAGGTCGTGACCGGCGCCCTGGACGCGGATTCGACCGACAACTTCGATTACCGGCTGGTGCGGCTCGCCCTCCCCCCGGTGCACGCGATGGCCAGGCTCTACTTTCGAGCCGAGGTGCACGGTCTGGACCGGGTTCCCGACGGGCCGGCGATGCTGGTCGGTAACCACAATGCGGGTATCACCTTCCTGGAGCCGTTCATGATGGCCGACATATGGTACCGGCTCCACGGGGAGCGCGACCCGCTCTTTTTCCTGGCCCACGACGCCATGGTGAAGATCCCGCTGCTACGAAACGTGCTGCTCAAGTTCGGCTGCGTGCGCGCCTCAAAGGCGAACTCAATGAAGATCTTTGACGCGGGGCGGAAGCTGGTGGTTTTTCCCGGCGGCAACTACGAGGCTTTCAGGAAGTTCTCCGATCGCCACACCGTCGACTTCGGCGGGCATAAGGGTTTCGCTCGACTCGCGGTGGAAACGGACGTCCCAGTGGTTCCGATGCTATCCATCGGTGGGCACGAGACGTTCTTCGTGCTGTGCCGCGGCGAGCGCCTGGCAAAGCTCACCCGTGCCGACAAGATACTCCGTAGCCGGTCGTTCCCGGTTGCCGTAGCACTCCCGTGGGGCATGATGATAGGCCCGTTTTTCCACTTCCCGCTCCCGGCGAAATGCACGGTTGAGTTCGGTGAACCGTTCCGGCCCTCGGAGATCACTCGCGACGACGCCACCGATGAAAAGATAGACGCGGTCTATGACGAAGCCATCGGCCGCATCCAGGCAATGATGGACGAGCAGGCAACAAAGCGAACCCACCCGGTCATCGGATAGGGGATCTCACTTCCTGGCCAGCACCCAGAGCATGGTCTCGCCGCCTATCGTAAGGTCTTTCATCGATAGAATATCGAACCCGACCTCCGTCAGCATCTCCCGATACTGATCCTCACTGAAGTGGGCGTACGGCAGCAGGTGGTCTCCGAATCGCATGGTGCCCTGGAACTCCCGCTTTCCGGTGTACTTGTCCCCTGCCAGGGTGAAGTAGCTGTATCCGCCGGGCTTCACTGTCCAGTGGAACTTCCGGAACACATCTTCTTGATGTTTTTTCTCTATGTGGAATATACAGTAGAAGGAGATCACCATGTCATACGTTTCCGATGGGAGATCGACGGTCAGAATATCGGCCTTGAAGAAATCGCCGGCGGGGACGTTCTTCCTTGCCAGCTCAATCATCTTTTCCGACAGGTCAAACCCGGTGAGTTCACAGCCGTGACCCACGAAATATTTGCCGGCCGGTATGCCCGAGCCACAGCCGACATCCAGCACCCTGTCGCCTTTCTCAACCAGCTCTCCCAGCTCCTCGAGTTGCGAAGAGTTTTTGAACAGGTGGCGGTTGTCGTTGTACGACTCCGCCATCTGGTCGTACGTCCTCGCGAGATACTCAGAGGAAAAGTACTTCTCATTCATGCCTGTTGACCCCCGTGGGATCGGGGAAGACCCCCTATTGGCTCCTGTTTATAACAGATTAGCATGTCCTTTCTTTTCAACGCAAAATGGACCAAGCGGGTTCACGCGAAAGACGCAATGATACCGGGCATACAGGTTGCGGCGGCCGCAATCTTCAGGAGTGAGCGGCCAGGCCATCCAGCATTAAGCCGATTATGGTCTCGGTCCACGCCTTCATGATGTCTTCGCGGGGCTCCGGGGCCCTGAACAGCTGCTTCGCCGCCTCGAACAGCATCGCGTTGACGGCCTTCGCTGCCTCCCGTGTGCGGATGTCTTTCCTCAGAAATCCCTTCTCGATACCGTTCTTGAGGTAATCCTCTGTGTAGGTGGCAAACAGCTCGAAGGCAGCCTGAATCCGCTCGGTCACCTCAACAGGCAGGCTGAGCGCCTCGTAGGATATCCACTTCGCTATGTATGGGTCCTCTTCCATAAAGTTGAACAGGGCGTTACCGATGAGTGCATTGCGTTCGCGGTACTGCTCCAGGGTATTAATTAGCTTCGTTGGTAATATAGTATTATATAGCAAGATATAGTATCATATACGCATGAAACTATCTGATTACGCCAGGAAACTGGGAGTCCAGTACAGAACGGCCTGGAATATGTACAAGCGGGGAGATATCCCCGGAGCGTATCAGTTACCAAGCGGTACCCTCATTGTGCGCAGAAGAGACAGCAGTAGAGCTCCCCGACAAGGTCGCTATATACACGCGCGTATCCTCAAGCGAGAACAAAGACAATCTGGACCGGCAGGCGGAAAGACTGGAAGAATATTGCATGGCCAGGGGCTACCGGATATCGAAGGTCGCCTGAGGAAACAGGAAGTGGTGTCAACGATACCCGGAAGAGGCTTGAAAAGCTTGTCGGTGACAGGAGTTACAATCGTCTTGTCGTTGAACACAAGGACCGCTTGACCAGGTTCTCACTTCAACTACCTGAAGATGCTGGCAGGCGAGCAGGGGAAAACTATCGAAGTGGTGAACGAGGCGGGGAACGGCACCGATGACCTGATGGAGGACTTCATCTCCATAATCACCTCGTTCTGCGCCCGTCTCTACGGCCTGAGGAGGTCTAAGCGCCGGACCCAGAGACTGATAGAGGAACTGAAGAAGGACGGCTGATGGCCTGTAGGACTTATCCTTTGAAACACGAAGCAAATAGGCGCAAAGAAGAGAAGGTAAAGGAGATGTTCCAACCGTACCGCAGATTTGCCGAAGAGGTGTCCAAAGCTGAGTGGAACCACTTCTTCG
>JAHIMR010000059.1 GCA_018896525.1 Actinomycetota bacterium | reverse complement strand
CTGGACAAGCTCGGTGATGTCGTCGATGACGGATATACGCAACAGGGCGTACTCCTGGTACTCATCGACCCCCTCCAGAGTCGCCACCTTTTCCAGTTCCGTCTTGGCCTTATCGGCCTCCTTGATAAGATCGTCGGTGGCGTCGGCAAGGCCTTTCGCCAGTTCGTCGGCCCTCGCGCTACTGGTCACTTCCCCACCGGCAAGTTCGGTGAAGATAGTATCGATATGAGTTTCCATCTCCGAGGAGTTCTCCCCGACTTCCTCGATGATGACTTCGGCGTTGTCGATATACTCCTTGGCCTTGCCTGTGTCTCCGCCGCAGCCGGTCAGGGCGATCCCCAACGAGACGACAAGCACCAGCGCTACCGCAACTACAAGATACCTCTTCATGCCTCCTCCTCCCTGGCCCGGGTGGCCCAACAACGGCTATTTCCTTGAGTAACGTATCATATCGGGGAAACCTTTCGCCAGCGGGACCGGGAGAACGCTATCGGCTCGAGTCCCGTGCGGCCCCCAGCATCCAGCGGACGTTCCGGACGTTAATATCCGAGTGGGTGTGGGCGGGTGCGAGTATGAACCCGCCGCCCGCCGCGTCCAGTACCGCCCGGTGTACCTCCGCCCGGACCTCCTCCCTGGTGGCGTCCACCAGGGTGTGGGTAACGTCTATGTTCCCGATGAGACAAAGGTCGCTCCCGACCTTGCGCCGGGCTTCTGCCAAGTCGTTCTCGGCGGTGGGCTCGAAGGCGTGGGCCCCGTCGAACCCCCACTCCACGAACTTCTCCAGAAGGTCGTTCGAGTTCCCGCAGCAGTGGAGGAATATCTTGCTGCCATGCCGGTGCGCGGTGGCGGTTATCTGGCGATACCCGGCGCCGTAGAACTCCTCCAGCTTATCCGGGGACAGCATCGGCCCGGCCTTGTAGGCGAGGTCATCACCGAAGCCGACCACGCGTGCTCCGGCCCGGCAGTAGGCGTCTATCGCGGCGACCGACAGGGCGGTAAAGTACCCAACCATCTCCCTGACGAACCCCGGGTCTTTCCGCATCACGGCGACGAAACGGGGGAGCCCCATCGGCTGCCAGCTGTTCTCCCAGAGCCCCGGTGCCACCCAGGGGACGATGGCTATCCTCCTGCCCCAGATGAGCCGCATAATCCGGTACAGCCTGGCTCCCGCCGAGGCGTAGCGCGAAATGCCGGGCCTGGGCCACCGCCTCCACTCCTCAGGGGTCCCGATGAGGCCTTCCCGGTACATCATGTAGGGGTTTCCGTAGCCGTCGTCCACGATGTCGAATACCCTGCCGAAGGCGTCCTCGAGTTCGCGGTGGTTGCGAATAGTGAACCGACAGTAGGTCATCAGTATCCCGTCGAAGCCCAGGCGGTAGTTCATCAGGGCGACCTGGCTGTAGAGGAAGAGCATTCCCAGGTCGAACAGGCGGCTGATGGCGGGGCCGCGCCGGTCCAGGTAACGCCCACCCGGATCACTGTTGATGAACTTCATTATCGGCGATGGCTTCAGCCCGAGCACCTGGTTGATGATGTTAGGGTCCGCCAGCAGCGAGAGCGTGGGAATCCGGTCCGTATCTTCTCCATCGAGTGCTGAGTAGAGCAGTTCTTCCGGGTCCATAGCGTTACCTCCGTGTCGTATCCGTAGAGGCTCCCTGACCGCTCCCCGGTTCCTTGCCCTTCCCGAGCTCTCGGTCTCTGAGGTCTCTCCTGAGGATCTTTCCGACAGCCGTCTTGGGGAGCTCGTCCATGAACTCGATCTGCTTTGGCACCTTGTACGCCGCGAGATGTTCCTTGCAGTAGGCGGTCACTTCTTCGGCGGTGAGAGTTTCGCCCTCCTTCACCACGATAAACGCCTTGATGGTCTCCCCGCGGTACTCGTCGGGAATCCCCACAGCGCAGGCCTCCAGGATCTTGGGGTGGTCGAACAGGATGTTGTCTATCTCGATGGGATAGATGTTGTAGCCGCCCGCGATGACCATGTCTTTCTTGCGGTCCACGATGGTCAGGTAGCCGTCGGCGTCAAAGCGGCCGATGTCCTCGGTGAACACCCAACCGTCGCGGATGGTCCTCGCGGTCTCCTCCGGTTTCTTGTTGTAGCCCATCATCACCTGGGGCCCCTTGATGATGATCTCCCCCTCCTCGCCGGTGGGAAGCTCCCGCTTCCCGGTTTCGAGGTCTACCACCTTGATGTCGGTATCGGGAGCGGGAACTCCGACCGTTCCCGGCTTGATGGTGCCACCCCACGGGGTAATGCAGATGATTGGGGTGGTCTCGGTCATCCCGTAGACCTCCAGGATAGTGGCGCCGGTGAGGTCCTGCAGGTCGCGGATGGTGTCCGCGGCCAGCGGGGCGGCCCCGGAGAAAAACCCCTTGATGAAGGAGAGATCCATCTCCCGGAACTCGGGGGTGGCAAGTAGCCCTACGAAGATAGTGGGGACCCCGGGCAGGAACCCCGGCTTGTACTTCTTGAGGAGCTCGATGATAGCGCCCGGCTCCGGCCTTGGTATCATCACGTGCTCCCAGCCGGTCCAGAGCAGGAAGTTCTGACAGGCGGTGAAGCCCGCGGAGTGGAAGATGGGGAACGTCCCCACCACCGACTCCTCCCCGTCGTTCATGTCCGGGAACCACACCCGGAACTGCTGCACGTTGCAGCTTATGTTCCTGTTGCTAAGCATGACGCCCTTGCTGGCGCCGGTGGTTCCGCCGGTGTAGATTATGGTCGAGAGCGCGTCCCACTCGCTCGCGTCATCCAGGGGATCGGAGGGGTACTTTCCTATCAGGTCCTTGAACACGATAAGGTCCTCGGTCGGCTCGATCTTCTTGTACATGTCCTTCTTTACCAGCGGGAAAAGCTGCCTCTTGGGGAACGGCAGGTAGTCGTTGATCTGGCAACTGACGATCTTCTTCACCTTTGTTTCGGGCATGACGCTCTGCACCCGACCGACCAGAAGCGAGAGGGTTATCACCACCTTGGAGTCCGAGTCGTCCAGCTGGTAGGCGAGCTCCCGCTCGGTGTAAAGGGGGTTGTTGAGGACCGCAACCGCCCCGATTCTCCAGGTCGCCAGGTTGGCTATGACCAACTGGGGGATGTTGGGCAGTATCATGGCAACCTTGTCGCCCTTCCTGACCTCCAGCCCCGAGAGCGCTCTCGCGAAACGGTTCACAAGGCCGTCCAGCTCCTTGAACGTGATTCGCTTGCCCATGTAGTTCAGGGCGACGTTGTCGGGGAACCGTTTCGCTACCCTGGTCAACGCTTGAGAGACTGTAACCTCTTCGTACTCAACGTCCCTGGTGACGCCCGGAGCGTATGACTTGAACCAGATCTTCTCTTCCATATCCCCTCCTCTGTCAATGCTTCTTCCAGCGGATACCCCTTACCAGGTCGATGCTGGTCACCACCCCCTGGATGCACTTGTCTTTGTCCAAAACCACCAAAAAGCGCGTGCCGTCGGCGAACATCTTCATGATGGCCCCCTGGATTGTCGCGTCGGGGGCTATGACGTAGGGCGGTTTCTGCATGACGTCATTGACGGCCCTGAACCGCATGCTGGCGGGTTCTTTGCGGGCGAAGATGGACATGAGGTCAGTGTCCCTGACCACGCCGACCAGGTCGTACTCGGCGTTGACAACCGGCAGGCCGTGGAACTTGGACTTGGCGAAGACCTCTATCAGCCTGGACAGGGACTCGTTCTCCAGGACCACCAGGGGGTCCGGGGTCATGACGTCCTTCACCTTGCCCCCGAGATACGGGTACGATTCGTCTTCTATGCTCATTGTTTCCTCCTAGACATTTGCTTCGCCGGACTTGAAGACGGCGTAGCGTGTCAACGGCGGCCCGACCAGCTGGAATACGAGAGAAGTGGCCGCTATAACGCTTATCGCCATCGTCCCCAGCTCGACCCCAGCGGGACCGAACCCTCCCCTGCCGAGAGTTATCATCGTCTGGGTCGCCAGCCCGATGGCGACACCCGCCTGGGACATGAGGCAGAGACCCAGGTACTTCCGAACCGGTTCGGGGGATTGAGAGACGACCCCTCCCAGGTAGGCACCTGACATCTTACCACCGCTCCTGAAGACGATGTACAGCAACCCGATTACGCCCAGGCTGGCGAGCTTGGCGGCGTCGAGCTGGGCGCCTACCAGGACAAAGAATATGACGAAGACCGGTTGAGTGGTTCCTCTCATGATCTCGAACAGGTCGTCGCGCTTCCACTTGGGGGAGTTGACGATGGTCATTCCCAGCGCCATGTTGGCCAGTATCAGGGAGAGACCCAGTAGGTTGGCGAGCCCGGTGACAAAGACAATTACCCCCCAGGTCATGACAAGCAATCCCCTCCTGGCGGTGTAATTCCTTATCATGAAGAGGAACAACGCCCCCACGGCGACACCCAGCGCCATCGAGCCCAGGATCTCCAGTGTCGGCTTGAAGAATATCTCGACGGCTTTTACGTCCTTCTGGGTCAGTAGCATCTTGGCGAAGAAGATCGAGAAAGAGTAGATGATGACTGCGTAGGCATCGTCTATTCCCACCACCGCGAACGTGGTGGTGGTCAGCGGGCCCGACGCCTGGTACTCCCTCAGCACGTCCACTGTAGCCGCGGGGGCGGTCGCAGCGGCCAGCGCCCCGAACACAAGGGCGACGTAAAGCTTCCGGGTATAGAGGTACACCGCGATGGTGACACTGATGCTGGCTCCCAGCGTCTCCAGGAGGGATATCCACAGGATGGATTTGCCCAGGGCGCGTATTTTCCTGAAGGCCATTTCCCCGCCGATATCGAAGCCGATAACTGCGAGGGCAAGGTAGGTGAAGATGACCAGCCCCTCCAGGTTGGTATCGTTGAAGACGGCGAACAGCGATTTCCCGAAGATAATGCCTACAATGAGCCATCCCACCACCATCGGGATCTTTATCTTCCTGCAGGCCAGCCCGGCGATCCACCCTAGCAGGAGGGCGGCCCCGATCGCCATGGCTATGAAATTAGGGTCTTTGGGGATAACCTCTTGCAGCATGGCTAACGCTTGCCTGCTCTGGAGCTAACGCCGCCGGCCACGGCACAGCGTGTGCCCCCCTCGGGTGACATCAAACGAACCTGGATTCTAATGGAACCGTTGTCTTGCGCCTTCTCTCACCTGCCAACAAAGAGAGTTTTTCCGCCTCGATAGACGGCTACCATTAATCCTATATTAAGTAGCCAGATGATTAAACACCTTAAATCTCTTTGATTGCGGGTTTCAGTCCGCATTCCCCGACTCCCATTCCCTTGAGTGCGCACTACCATGAAGAAGCGCATCCGGGACCGGGTTCTGGGGCCCCTTCGTACAGACTGTAGCGCCGGCATCTTGCCGGCATCCGTATATGCCGAATGCCGCCTGGAAGGCGGCGCTACGAGGGAACGGGCCGTAGTGCCACGGCTCTACGGCTTGGTGGGAAACCTCCACGGGTGAATGGACGTGATAGGTGTCCTGCCTATGCGTCGGGCGGCATCAGGTCCTTGATGTGCTTGATAAGCTTGGAGATGTCTATTGGCTTGGTGAGGTAGAGGTTCGCCCCCGCTTCGAGGATCTCCTCCTTGGTCTTTTCTTTATGGAAACCGGTCAGCGCGATTATGGGCATTGTCAGATTTCCCTTGTCGACACGGATCGCCTTGCAGACCTTGACCCCATCCATCCCGGGCATAAGGATATCGAGGATTACGGCATCCGGGTTGAAGCTGTCGAATAACTTCAGCGCCTTTTGCCCGGAGTCCGCGGTTTCCGCTTCGAAGCCGGACCTCTGAAAGTAGATTCGCATGACATTGATAAGCTCAGTATCGTCATCGACAATGAGTACGCGCCTTCGCTTGTTTCCCAACGGGTTTCCCTTCTATCGGTCACTACATTCACTTGTGACACGTACATGTATAGTAAAGCCAACTGCTGTGCGCGGCAAGTGGTGGTTTTGAGGGGCCATGCGTACCGATGGTGTACAATACCGCAGGTCGGAGTATTGAGCGGTTCGCGTGTGGATCGCGTGAACCCGGAGGGAGAGAAACGGCGGGAGTTGTTCGATGCTTGTTGACCTGCATATTCATACCAACGTGTCATCAAGGTGCTCGTCGGTAACCCCACAGCAGCTTGTGGACAGGTCAAAAGAGCTGGGGCTGGACGCGGTGTGCGTTACCGAGCACTCTACCGGGGTAGGGGCCCAGGTCAACTACGAGTATGCCCTGGAGCGGGGGTTAAAGGTCTTCAGGGGGATGGAGGTCTACACGGAGCTTGGAGACATGCTGGTGTTTGGCTGGCCGGAGAAGGTGAAGTACTACCTTTTTCCTTTTGCCGAGCTTCGGGGGGAGGTCGAGAAGCGCGACGGGTTAATCATTCCCGCCCATCCGTGCAGGGGGATATCCGATGTGCGCCACCGCTTCCGGCACACGCTGGACGAGGAACTCACACAGGCGATAGTCGCCATCGAGACCCGTAACGGCGCCGTTACCCGCAAGAGCAACGACCAGGCGGAGCGCTTGAGGAAGAAGTACGGCCTTTTCGGCACCGGCGGGAGCGACGCTCACCACGTGAGCCATATTGGACGGGCTCTTACGGTTTTCGAGGAGCACATAGGGGACGAGAGAGAGCTGATCGAGGCCCTCCGCGGGGGCCGGTACCGCGCAATATACGGTGATGAGGTGTTCGGGGATGAGGTTTCCATCTAGTAGTACCCCGCTCCATAGATACGCTGGCATTCGAACGCCGCTCCCGTCCACTCCGGCTGCGTTCCGCTCCCTCGAAGTACTACAGGAGTACGTACTCGGTCGCGCGCCTTGCCGGAGCGGCGCTTCGACGCTCTCGGTGCTTAACCGTATCTATGGAACGAGGCACTTAATGATTGTGGTCCGGCCTTGAATCCTGAGTGAACTGGCCTGCCCTTGTTTTAATGTGAGCGCAAACGATATAGAATATCTTTGCTTTGTGCTCCCGAGGCACGGGGCGAGGCAAGGACGGGGAACCGATTACCCGCCAGGGAACGTAAGTTGGCTCGGTCTGGTGAAAAGAGGTGAGGCAGTTGGCTGATTGGAAGGACGAGGTGGAGGAGATCGTCTTCGACGGCAAGATATGTGTGCCGTACTCGTGGACGGTCGGCAGCACCTTGAGCAAGTGGTACGGCATCATGCGAGACGATGCCGAGATCTGGGCAAACCGTTGCCCGTCTTGCGAGATGGTGTTCGTTCCCCCCAGGAAGAAGTGCATCTACTGCTACGAGGATATGAACGAGTGGGTGAAACTGCCCGGCACCGGCATCCTGGAGACGTACACGGTAGTGGAGCATCCCGAGCCCGGTGTTTACCCCAGGGAGACGCCATTCATCTACGGTATCATCAAGATGGACGGCGCCGACACGGGCCTGGTCCACTTCATCGAGGGGGTCGAGCCCGACAAGGTGAAGTCAGGCATTGAGGTGGAGGCGGTGATGTCCAAGGAGCGCGAGGGCAACCTCATGGACATCGAGTGCTTCCGTCCGGTTGATTAGGGTCGCCACGCGAGATAAGGAACGGCGGTGAGATGATTGGATAGAGTGGCTGTCATAGGAGTAGGCCAGACAAAGTACGAGAAAGGCAAGCGGGAGACGTTCTCAGAGCTTGTCTACGAGGTGGTAACCAAGGCGCTCGAGGACGCCGGCATCACAATTGAAGATGTTGACAACATCGTGTCCGTCTCCAGCGACTTCTGGGACGGAAGGACGATCTCCAGCATGGCCATACAGGATGCCGCGGGAGCGTTTGGCAAGGACATTACGACGGTCGAGGGTGATGGCACCTTCGGGGCGTTGTACGGGGCTATGCGCCTCCTCTCCGGTAACTTCGGGGTGGGCATCGTTGTCGCGCACCACAAGGGCACCGAGAGCAGCATGAGCGGCATTACCAACACCTCCTTCGATCCCCTGGTGGAAAGAAGGCTGGGGCTGGACGCGGTCACCTCGGCGGCCCTGCAGGCCCGGAGGTACATGGATCGGTGGGGGATACTCGAGGAGCAGATAGCGCCGGTTTCGGTCAAGAACCACGGAAACGCGAAGCGAAACCCCCTGGCGATGCTGCCGATGGACATCACCGTGGAGGACGTCATGAACTCCCCGATGATGTCCACCCCGCTGAAGAAGCTTGACTGCTCCGCTCCCACCGATGGAGCGTGCGCCCTGATACTGGCGGCGCCGCACGAGGCCAAGCAGTTGAGCACCCACAAGAAGAGGGTGTGGCTGAACGGTGTGGGCCACTGCAGCGACGCATTCCACATGGGGGACCGGGACCTGTCCGACACCCGAGCATTGAAGAAGGCGGCAGAGGCCGCATATGTCATGGCGGGCCTGGAGCCGTCCGACATCGACGTTGCCGAGGTCTACGACGCGTTCACTTACATGGAGCTGATGTGGCTGGAGGGCCTGGGCTTCTGTGATGACGGCATGGGCGCCGAGTACCTGGAGCGTGGGGTCTTCGACGCGGACGGGGAACTCCCGGTGAACCCGTCAGGCGGCCGCCTGTCGGCCAACCCGGTGCAGGTAGCCGGCCTGGCCTGCATGGCGGAGTGCGTCCTGCAACTCAGGGGAGAAGCGGGAGAGCACCAGGTCGAGGAAGCGAGGACGGCCCTGGCCCACGGCATCAACGGCATGTGTGGCCAGTCTCATTGCGTCTGGATAATGGGCAAGTAGGGGGAATATGACATGGGAAATCGAGTTGGAATAATAGGGGTCGGTCAGACCCACCACGCGGCCAAGCGCCTCGACGCGTCAGGGACCGAACTCATAAGTGAGGCGGTATCTCGCGCCCTGGACGATGCCGAGATTACGTTGGACCAGATAGACGCGATTGTGGTGGGCAACATGGACCACTTCGAGAACGTCAACTACGTGGACATGTGGGCGACAGACGGGCTTGGCGCCTGCATGAAGCCGGTGTTCAAGGTGACAACCGGTGGAACAACCGGGACCACGCTGGGGGCCTGTGGATACTACCACACCGGATCGGGGATTTTCGACACCGTTCTGGCGGTGGGATGGGAGAAGAACTCCGAGTCGGACACCCAGGCGGCGATAGCAACCTGCGCCAACCCGGTGCTGGAGAGGGACCCGTTCGCCGGCGCCATCGGGCCGCTGGCGACCGAGTACTCAATGTATATGAGTGTGTACGGCGCGACCCAGGAGGACGCGGCGATAGTCGCGGTCAGGGACAGGAACAACGCGCTTAACAACCCTTACGCCCACAACCAGATGAAGGTCACGGTGGAGGACGTGATGAACTCCCCGATGCTGTCGTTCCCCATCAAGTTACTGGACATCTGCCCCCGCTCAGACGGCGCCTGCGCGGTAATCTTCGCCGCCGAGGAGAAGGCGAAGGCTCTATGCCCCAGGCCGGCGTGGGTCCACGCCTCGGTTGTGCGCCATGACTACACCCACTTCGGGGACCTGGAGTGGCAGTGGATGCCGACATTGGAGAGGGCGTCGGAGGCGGCGTACAAGCTCGCGGGGATAACCGATCCCTTAAACGAGTTCGACGTGGCGGAACTGTACATTCCCGCTTCGACCTGCGGGGTGAAGTGGATGGACTCGCTGTGGTTCTGCGAAAGGGGTGGAGCGCCGGAACTCATACGCAAAGGGACCCTCGAGATGGACGGACAACTGCCTGTCAACCCGTCGGGGGGCGTCATAGCGACCAACCCGATAGGCGCGACGGGCCTTATCCGCGTCGGCGAGGCGGCCTGGCAGGTAATGGGAAAGGCCGGTGACCACCAGGTGCTGGACGTGAACAAGGCGCTTGTTACCGGGTTCGGTGGCTGTAGCTGGTCGGATGTGATGATACTCGGCGCGGACCTGCCGTAGTTCCGAGAAGGAGGTTAGATAGGATGGGATTGTATACGGACCACAGGAAGGTGACCCATACTCCTGACGGATACGAGTTGCTTACGCACGAGTCCGGTCACCTGGAGTACGATTTCGGCTGGCACCAGGGTCCCTACTGGAGCAAGTACCTGGCCGAGATGAGGGACAATGCGCGGTTTATGGGCATAAAGTGCCCCAAGTGCGAGAGGGTGTTCAACCCGCCGAGGGCGGTCTGCGGCAAGTGTTTCGTGGAGATGAACGAGTGGGTGGAGTTGAGCGACGAGGGTGAACTCCAGGGTTTCACCATCGTTCGCTTCCCCTACATCGACCCTAACACCGGGGAACTGATGAAGGTCCCCTATACCGCCATATGGGTCACGCTGGACGGCTCCGATGTCCGCATGATGCACTTCAGCAACGAGACCGACGAGAAGGATATCGAGGTCGGAATGCGGGTGCGTGCGGTATGGGCCGACGAGCCGCGGCCGACATCGATACACGCCTGTCAGTACTTCGAGACGATAAAGTAAGAGAAACCCACAGGAGAATGTGCAAAAGGGGCCAGGCCCCTTTTGCACATTGTAGCGCCGGCAACTTGCCGGCATTTCCCCACTCGCCCGTAGCGCCGGCAACTTGCCGGCATTTCCCCACAAGGAATGAGAGTCCCCTAAGGACCGGTCCCTATCGCGTCCAGCAACCACCCGCCCGGGCTGCTGGGGTCTTTCACCAGCATGTGGAAGAGAGGTAACTCGCCGCTTCCCGCCGGGTAGTTCTTGATGTAGACGGCGTCGAAATCGACACGGTACTCCTCGCTGTCCGGGGTCGAGTACTCCGGCACCGGCGTGATCGACTCGATCTTCACGCTCTTGATGTACTCTCGATACATGGCCTCGAACTGCTCGAGAGTCATCCCAGAAACGTACTTCTCGGAGCACATCCCGTAAGCGTCCTGGTAATCGTGCCGGTCGATGGCGGCGTAGAAGTAGTACAGCAACCCCTGCTGAGCGGGCACCAACATATCCTTCTCCTCGATATCCCCATCCACGACCTGGTCCGGAACCTGCTTGTCCTCAACGACCGTCTCGGTTGCCGGTTCCGTTCCGGAGTCGCCGCATCCTACCACCGCGAGAACCGCAACGAGAGTGACGAGCAACACCATGATCGCCGACAATATCCTCCTCATAATTCCACGTCCATCGTAATGAAACCGGTCCTACACATTCCCGACTGAACTTCCAAGCGGTGTCTTGACCTTGAGGGCGCGCCGAACCAGTTCCACCCGAAGCGTCTCGTCCTTGTCCAGGGAGAAGAGGTCGCCGTCACTCTGGGCTTTCGCGGTCCTGCCCACCTCGATCTCGAACCAGTGGGACTCTACCATGGTAACCTGCGGGCAGGCGTCCGCGAACCCCATACCCGCGGAAAAAAGCAAAATCAGGGTCAGCAGCCGGCCGGCCGGCCGGGCAACCGCCAGCTTCATGATGCCGCCATCAATGCGCAGGTCGGGGAAGAGGCGTATCTGGCGGGCGTACTTCCTGGTGTGTCCGATCACCGATATCAGGTAGTCGCCATCCAGGGTTCCGTCCGCGTACCGTACCTTCATGGGGATCGGCTCCAGGCCTCTCAAGATGAGCAGTACCGCGTTCGAGAGGTAACGTATTACCGGCCAGTGCTTGTAGTGCCACGACTTCTCCTGCACCAGCGCGTCGAACCCGATGCCCACCACGGTGCCGGCGTACCGACCGTTGAACTTCAGCAGATCCACCTCGGAGATGTCATCGGACAGCATGTACTTGAGCGCTTTCCGCTTGCTCCTGCCTATTCCCACCAGGGCGCAGAAGTCGTTCCCCCTGCCGGCGGGAACGACCGCGAGGGCGGGCTTCCTCTCGCGCTTCATGATGCCGTTGATGACTTCCTGGATGGTGCCGTCACCCCCGATGGCGACAACCACGTCGATGTGGCCCTCGTACTCCGCCACGATTCTTTCGGCGTGCCCCGGCTTCCTGGTGACCACCGCGTCGAAGTCAATCCGGCGGACCACGAACCTGGCGACGATCCAGAGTGCTATCCCCAGGCCCTTGCCCATGCGAGACATGGGGTTGACTACCAGCAGGTACTTCCCGCTCGGTCCTCTACGTAACCGCAACAGCTCCTCCTGTGGTGACTACTTGCCCAGCAGTACCTCCTGGATGTACCGGTAACGCTGGGCGGTCTGCTCTATTATCTCCGGGGGAAGCGTAGGCGGAGGCGGTTGCTTGGACCAATCGAGCGTTTCGAGCCAGTCCCGCAGGAACTGCTTGTCAAGGTTGACCTGGTCGTGACCGGGTTCATACTTGTCCTTGGGCCAGAACCTGGAGGAGTCAGGGGTCAGAATCTCGTCGATGAGCAGCAGATCGCCCTGGTAGTAGCCGAACTCGAACTTGGTGTCGGCAAGGATGATGCCGCGCGACTCCGCGATCAGGGCTCCCCTGGCGTACAGGTCGAGGCTTATGCGCTCCACCTCACCGGCGACGCCTTCGCCGATCTGTTTCCTTACGATGTCGATGGAAATGTTCTCGTCGTGTTCCCCGAGCTCCGCCTTGGTGGCGGGGGTGAAGACCGGCTCGGGTAGCTTTGCGGCCTGGAGGAGGCCCGCCGGCAACTCGATGCCGCTTACGCTCCCACGCTCCTGGTACTCACCCCAGCCGCCTCCCGCCAGGTAGCCGCGGACCACGCACTCCACCGGGAGGGGGTCGGCCTTTCGAACAAGCATTGACCGGCCTTCGAGTTTCTCGCGGAACTTACTTATGCCGGAGGGAAGCTCTCTCATGTCGGTGGTGACGACATGGTTCCCCACGATATCAGCGGTCTTCTCGAACCAGAACGCGGCAAGCTGGTTCAGAACGACACCCTTACCCGGGATTCCCTCGTCCATGATGACGTCGAACGCGGAAATGCGGTCGGTGCTGATTACCAGCAGGAGGTCTCCCACCTCGTAGATGTCCCTTACCTTCCCCTTTTTATGAAGAGGAATCTCCATGAAACTGGTGTCTGTGATAACTTCCATAGGCCCCCCTTAAGGATTTGCCCGGGATATCGCTGATACCCCGGGCAAAGATGGTCGCCCTCGATTAACGAGCAGCCGCTACCGCAGCTCTTCGGGAATCCTGCCCCGCTCGGCCAGCATAAAGCCGACCTTGAGCCATATCGGGTACGTCGCGAACAGCAGGGCGGCGATGATGTGCCCCCTGGTGTCGACGTTCTCGTGGTCGAAGTTGAAGACGCCGCTGTTTATCATCCAGTCGCGCCCTGACTCGGCCCCGCACAACTCCCACATCCACCGGACCCACTCCATGTTGAAGTACAGGGAGATACTGGTGATCCAGAACATGAGAATGGTAGCAACGCCGAGGAACCCCTTCACCTTCTTGTTCTGGTCCTCGTCACCCACGAACCTGTTCACAAGTTTTCCCATCATCCACCCGAGGGAAACCAGCCACGGTCCGTCAATCAGGAAACTGTCGTATGGAACCACGCGCACCACCCCTTCCTCGTCGGCCTGTGCCATGAATCGACGGTTTGAATTATATACGAAACCGGAGGGAAACACCCCGGTCTATTACTGGCAGTTCCCTTGCCATGGTGTATCCAGGGGCTCAAGCTTCAGGTTTCTTACTCAATGCCCTGGCGAACGTGTCGCCCACCAGGTCGTAGGCGTGCGGCGCGGCCCTTCTGCCAAGGTAGGTGAGCCAGTTTATCCAGGAGTGGATGACCCGTCGCTTTCCCCTTCTCATCCCGCTGACAATCTTCGCCGCCATGCCCTCGGGAGAGGCGCCGAACCTCTGTATCCACCACAGGACCAGCTTCTGGGCGGGATTGTGCGCCTCGACCTCGCTGTAGAACGGCGTGCTTATGAGCCCGGGGAAGATGGTGGTTACCTTTATCCCGAAGCGCCTGAGCTCCCAGGTCAGGCACTCGGAGTAGGTGGCCAGGGCGGCCTTGCTGGCGGCGTAGGCGCCCCATGTCGGGACCGGGTAGAAGACCTGCCCGGTGGACACGTTGATTATCTGCCCCCTGCCTTTGCTTATCATCTCCGGCAGGAAGGCGTTGACCATGCGGACCGCCCCCAGGAAGTTGATGTCCACCAGTCGCCTCCACTGCTCCTCCGTGGTGTCCTTCAGCTCCGCTGAGTACCCTATCCCCGCGTTGTTGAGGAGTACGTCTACCGCCCCTATCCTGTCGCGCACCTCGCCTGCCAGTGCCTCGACCTGTTCTGAGTCGGTGATATCGGTGACCTTGTGCAGGACCTCCGCCCCGAGGGCCTCGAGATCGCCCGCCAGGGACAACAGGCCACCATCGTCGATATCCACCAGCACCAGGTTGGACCCTTCCCCGGCCAGGAGGAGACACGTCTCCCTGCCGATCCCGCTTGCCGCCCCCGTTACCAGAACCCATTTACCCCGGAGATCCTGAGCCATGACTACCTCCTCTTAGGTGAAACTTACCAACGGACGGTGCTCGCCAGGTGCAGGCGAGCCAGTCGCATATAGATTATACACGCGCCATTCAGCAGGCGACTCAGAACCAATCGTTTTTCCTGGCGACGACCACCATCACGATGGCGGCGATTACCATCGTGCCAAGGGCCAGGATGTAGCCGTACTCCCAGGCGAACTCGGGCATACTCTTGAAGTTCATGCCCCAGAAGCTGGCCAGAAACATGAGCGGCAGGAAGATAGTGGCGACAGCCGCGAGGCGCTTCATGGTCACGTTCATACGGTTGCTGGCCCTGCCAAGGAGGAGTTCCAGTGATGTGCCGATGTACTCGCTGTTGGTGTCCACTTCGGAGCTGAGCCTTACCAGGTGGTCCTGTATGTCCCTGAATTGACATCCTCCCCACGGCTAAAGCCGGGGGATTCCCGGTGGCACTGCCACTACGCGGGAATGAGATACCTCTCAGGTTCCTGCTTCACGAAGGTCAGCCCGCCGTCAACCTGTGTTGCAGCGGGTCTTACGTCCTCTCCACAGGCGTTTAGTGTCTCCGCAAGCCCTGCGGCGACAAGGTTCAAAGCGGCGTTGAGGTCCCGACCTATCTTCAGGTTACATACGGGACACTCGAACACCTCGTCTTTCAGCTTGAGATCACGGTTGACATGACCGCAACTGCTGCACGTTTTTGAAGAAGGCCACCAGCGGTCCGCCCTCCAGAGGTGGACTCCGCGCTCGGCGCACTTGTACTCGAGCATACGCAGGAACTGACCTATGGCGCGGTCGCTTTCGGACTTCCCCAGATTCAACGCTTTCTTCATGCCGCTCAGGTTCAACGTCTCCACGCAGATCAGGTCGTACTTCTCGACCAGTCGTGTGGAGAGCTTGTCCTGGAAGTCCCTGCGGCCCCTGGCGATGATCTCTTCCAGCAGTTGAACCCGCTTCAACTGCTTGATCCAGTTGTTTGAGCCCTTCTGCTTTCGAGAGAGCGCCTTCTGCGCCTTCCTTCGTCTGCGCTGTGCCTCCACGTAGTACCGGGGCATGTCGACGACATCGCCCGTTGACAGGGTGGCGAAGGCCCTCAAGCCCATGTCGATCCCGACGCTTGACTCTCGCGTGGGAACGGGGGCGCCAGGTTCCACCTTCCCGGTCTCAAGGACGATGGCCACGTACCAGCCGGATGCTCTGCGCTTGACTGTAGCCGACTTGATAGTGCCATCGATGTTATCGCGGCTCCTGTGGAACTTGACCCAGCCTATCTTCGGGAGGTATATGCGGTTTTCGACTATTCGCACGCCTTGAGGGTATCTGAAGGCGTCGTTTCTGTACTTCTTCTTGAATCGGGGCTCACCCGCGCGCCCCTCGAAGAAGTTGTCAAAGGCTCGCTTCAAGTTGATGGTCGGTTGCTGCAACACTTGAGAGTGAACGCTTGAGAGCCACGCCGTGTCCGGCTCCTTCTTGATCTTGGTTATGACACCCTGGAAACGGCGTGGGTCAAGGTGTTTCCCGGTTTCTCGGTAGTGCTCCCGGCAACGCTCGAGGGCCTTGTTGTAGACCCAGCGAGATGCGCCGGCGAACTGCCGGAACATAGCCTCCTCGGTCTTCGTCGGGTTCAGCTTGTAAACCTGGCTCTTTTTCATAGTCTTATCATACAAACAGGCAATGACAGGAAATCGGCCGTTCATCCCCACGGATGAATCCGGGGGCATTCTGGCGTGGCTTTTGGTAAAGATCGATCCATATGAGCTTCGAATCGGCCAGGACCACCTCCTCCAGCGAGGAGGGCTGCCCGGGTTTCCCGTCTCCGTCTATTACGAACATCTTCATATGTGCTCTCCCGTATCCCGGTTTGTCCCATTATATATATACCGCCCGTTCTTTCCGATTCCCATCTGCTATAATCCCATATGCGGAGGGGTGCCCGAGCGGCCATAAGGGAGACGCCTGCTAAGCGGGACGGCAGTTATTCCAGAATGATAGGGACTCCCCAAGGTCAGCAAACTGCATAACAATAGGAAATGCTGAACGTGTAACCTGAAGCCTCACCCCCTTTGTCTCTTTCAAAGCCCCTTTCTAGCAGACGCTTTATCGATTTAAGTTGGCCTGCTTTCATGTTTTAGGTACCCAAAACACTAGAATAATCTAAACCTCTACTTGACCCCAAGAAAGTTTTTTGTTTTCTCCATTCACGGAGAAATCGAATACAGCCGATGAGAACACTGTTCCCAACTCTCGATGAGAACATTGTCCCTAAGTCTCGAGTAGAACAGAAGAGAATTTATTCGATTCAAAACCTCTTGAAACTCGACCAGTTATCCCGGACCCTTTGTACAGACGACAGTACATCAAATCGTCTGCGGGAGAAAGGAGTAATTATGTCGTCGGAGTGGAAGAACTTACGGATGCGGAGACTGAGACACAGGATTACAAAGCGTGAGATGGCGAGACGGTTGAAGTGTAACGAGAGTTGGCTAAACCTATTAGAACTACATGATTATCGAGGTCCTGCAAGGGCCAAGTGGTCCGAGAAATATCGTGTTGCGCTTGAAGGAGTTATTGCGGAGAGGAGGAAAAATGGCTGATTTAATAGTGGAGGATGACGAGGAGATGACAGTGCTTAGAGATAGAGACGCTGACCTCCGCCTGGAAATGGAACGGGAAGAGAAAGCGTGGGAGGAGTATGTGCGTGAGTGTAAGGTCGAGACGACGACGACAACAGTCAAAGAGGAGTGGGGTCCTCAACACGGAGTAGGTGAAATCCTGCTTACAGAGGCTGGCTACATGGTTGTAGGCGCTGCAGAGGTTGTTGAGAGGGTTAGCGCACAGGGGGCCGCAGGTTTTGGGGACAGCAGTTTTGTAGATGGATATGTTGTCGTTAAGTACACCCTGCGACCTGCCACCGATGAGGAGAAGCGACCTTATATCGAGGCTTACGAGAAACAAGCGGTGGCCAAGAAGAAGGAGTGAAGATGGGAAAGGGCAAACCGCCATCATTCCAGTTCTATGTGAACGATTACCTGGGGTCGAAAATTATGGGTTGTTGCTCTGCGAGTCGAGGGATATGGATATGTTTTCTATGTCACATGTGGTCCTCCGAACAACGTGGAATTCTCGTTGGGACCTTAAAAGAATTGCAGAGTTTGGGCCATTGTACAAAGAAGGAACTTTTAACTCTCTTGGACGAAAATATGCGTCTCAACTTTGCAATTGTGGAATCACATATTGACGACGAGAATCATAGTTCTCCGGCCATCTACACAATAACATCCCGTCGGATGGTAAGGGACGAAATAAAGCGTCAGAAGTGGGCTGAAGAGAAGCGGAAGCAGAGAGAAAAGGAACAGGAGGAAGGGTAAATGTCCAACGAGTGTCCATCAAGAGTCCGGTCAATGTCCGACCTTATCTACAGACTACATACTACAGACTACATACTTCTTATTAAAACCGTAAGAAAAACCGTAAGAAAAACCGTAGGGGGATTTTGACATGAAAGACATCTACTTCGACAAGGAAAAGACAGGCTATCGTTTGGCTGTCCTCTTCCGAGAAAAGATATTGGGGAATTTTGCTGACACGCCCGTCCCTGTCCTCGACGGTCGGGAGATACAAAGGTGGTGGTTTGTCATCGAAAGGATGCTTGACCGTGATGGTCGTAATCCCGAGACCGTAAAGGAAGTCATAATCTACTCCCAGTTGAATGATTTCTGGAGGACCATTGTGGTGAACCCCGATAGCCTGCGAAAGCACTTTGATAAAATGCGCCTCCAGTTGCGTAAGGACCTCGGAGAAGACAAACCCAATAATGGACCGAGTACTTACGACAGTCCCAAGACAGCGAGAAATAAGAAGCGGCAGGAATTGCAGCGTGCGCTCGGTCGTCGTGTTGAACCAAGGCGGTATCGAAAAGATGAATAGAATGTCACAAGCCAGGAGTAACATTACGGTGAATATCGGTAACTCAATTGCCGAGGTGACTTCAGTGAGAGAACTTGATGAACTCGAAAAAATCGAGGTCTATGTCGCAAGCACGGCGGCTGTCAGATTTGCCGACGCTATGCACGACTTGGCTCATTGGGAATATCGTGTGGCGGAGGTCTTGAGAAAGATGTCAGAGGAAAACACCATCTCGATAATCTTGGGAGACTGCGATTTTGACTTGGAAGACTTGCTTGATGAATTTGAGAAAAGAATGAGAGAGGCTGAAGAACTAAGGGACCTCCTGAAAGTGATTATGGATGTGGAGGACGATGATTAGTAGGATACTCTGGATTCTGGCGATTCTAATAATATTCGGGGCCTTTTTAGAGTCCGCAACAAGCGGGATTCTGGCCATCTTGGGTATTGCCGTTTTCGCTGGGATTATTAATCTGTTTATCCCAGGGAGGTCCTAATGATGGCTCTTCGTGGTTGCGAAGAAGACGAAAGAATAATCCTTGGATATGCCATCGACCGAGATGGACGAACAGTACACGGGTGTATAGCAGAGACCCAGGCAACGCATGCTTAGGCATACTCTTACGGATAGAAGTGCCGCAGAGCGGCTCTATTTGCTACTGAAGAACACTCTAGCATCGATTCTAGTATTGAGGAGTCGAGCCGTCTCCCACTAGTAAACGTGAAGGCATGTATATAAAATGGACACGGCAACAGAGGCAACGGAGGCGATTCGTATGAAAAAGGCAACTATCGGTGCGCTTGTTATAACCATGGACACGTTCTCATTATGATGGAACTGCCGGTGAGGTATCGTCGGAAATGGTGAGGAAGTATATCGAGGCACAAAAGGATGTTTGATTGAACGTGGCAGGGAAGCAAACAGAAAAACAATGTTAGAGGAGTAACAGGATGAACTGTCCGAAATGTGGTCATAAGTACGATGATTCTTTCAGGTTTTGCGTAAACTGTAGTGAGCCTAATCCATATCAGAGTATCCCCCAACAAGTAACCCAACCAAGACAACTATCACTCGACTCTACAGTAATAGAAAATATAAGTCTTTACTCCGTTATCGTAGGCGGAGTGCTTGGTCTATCAGGCCTGCTTGTTTTTTTCTCTACCTTCATGTCTTGGATGTCTGTGGGTTCTATGGGCTTCGGTATGAATATCTCCGGTTGGGATTCTATTGTCCATGCTGGTGCTCTCAGTTTCGAGAAGTCGAATCCCGTTTTCAGTTGGAATGAAGGTATAGGATGGTTTGGAGGGGTTTGGACCCTTGTTATTGGGATTGCCATAATAGTAGGGGTTGTTCTTTTCTTTAAGGGACTGACGGCCAACAGTATCATTTTTGAGATTGTTGGAATTTTAGGGTTCTTTATCGCACTTTTCAACATCGTGATGGTCTTGTGGAAAATGAAAGGGGCTTCAGAATACGCAGCCATGGTCAGTGTTGGTATGGGTCTTTGGATATTTCTTTTCTTCTCGCTGGTTGTGGCTGTCTTGGGGTTTATCAACAGACGGCATGAAGGAGTTTACTGGTGATTAGGATGATGAAAGCAATAACAAAACAACCAAAGGGAATCACGAAGAAATATCTTCTTCTGTGCGTGGTTTCAGTATTACTTCTGGTAGTGCTGTTGCCTGGGTGCTCCTACGAGTCTCATTGGGAGAGAGTTATTACATTTAACAGCGGCATCGGCGGCGGTGTCAAGGAAAGTGAAACGTTTGAAATAAAAGGAAGCCTATTGAAGATTATTTGGGAGGCTGACCCCGACGAAAACCCTACAGTGGAAATGACGATTCGTATTAAAGACAAGGAAAACGGCTCAACCCGGACATTGTTAGATACTTCACGGGAAGTTAAATATTTCACTATAAACCCCACGACGGCGGCTAGAGAAGAAGTCGCCTATCCCATTCGAGGGGAAGAGAGTTGTAGCGTTGAGCCTGGGGAATATTGCTTGGTAGTTTGTGGTCCCGAGACGAGTTGGAGTGTTCGGGTCGAGTATTTGGCTGTTAATAAATGGCGCATGGAGTAGCACTCTTCTTGACAGGCGGTACGAGGGGGTTTACTGGTGATAGTAATGTCTAAGTTGCGTGAGTGGTGGTTTAGTCTCGAAAAAAGGTACAAAGTTCTATTAATCTGCGGGGCTTCAGGACTGTTGCTGGTTATCTTGGTCGTTGTTTTGTTTTTCGTGTTCAAAGGAGACAGTATCACAGGAACACCTCGGGAAATCACCGTGAAGAAGTTCTACAAGGCTTGGCAGAGTGGTGATACCGAGAGCGCAGCCAAGTATCTATATAACGAAGGCGCATCCGAACAATGGGAACTGTGGAGTGGTGGGCCGTCAAAGGATTGGAAAATACAGACTCTCGGTGAGAAACCCTTTGAAGGATATATGGTTGAATGGCCAGGGCCTAACGTTAAAAGGCTTGGGCTTGAGAAGAATATCATTACGCAGGATAAAGGCGATATGGACAAGATGCTTGCAGAGTTAAAGATTAATGAAGAACCAGTGAAGATTAACGGTTACGAAGTCAAGACAAGAATTTATACAGATTATCAAGGTATGGAAATTGGAGACATTGTCTACTTTGACCTGATATACGATGGCGGTTCGTGGAAGATTGTACGCTCGGACCTCTCGGCTGAGTTAAATTGGTCACGAGATTGAGACGGTACGAGAGGGTTTACTGGTGAGTAAGAAGAAAGTGTTAATTATCACTATTATTGTTGTTCTGGTCGGATTCGGGGTAGTCTTCTTTTTTGCTTATGGTGTTTATGGAGGTCCCCAAATTCGTTGGGGTGCCGACGTAATGAACTTCGAGGAATTCAAGGAGAAAGTATCAGAGGACCCTGAATTGGAAAGTATGATTCCGAAGGAGTCTGAGAAAGAACAAACTGACGAAATAAGACTATTTCTAAAAGAAGGTGTCACCGAAGAAGAGGTGAGTAACCTTCAACGATATCTGTCAGGAATTGAAGGAGTTGAAGGCGTAAAGTACGTATCTGAAGAAGACGTTTTTTCAGAATTCAAAGAACTCTATACAGACCAACCTGAACTTGTGGAAGAGATAAAAGAAAATCCGTTTACTGCCGAGTTCAAAGTTCAAGTAAGCGGTGAGGAAGACGCAGAAATAATGTTTGAACAATTGCAGGACCGTCCCGAAATATCGCCTTACAGAACGGGTAGGAAAGAGATAAAATCCCCTGTTGATAATAATTGGTTTAACGATTACCAGTTCGAGATGACAATCAAGAGATGGCTTGCTATTGGAATCTACTGGGTCGTGGTGATAGTTCTGTTAATACTCGGTTACCGTTTTGCAAGAAAGAGGGGGTTGTTATGAAAGGAAAACTCAACTTGTTTGCTATAGAACCCCTCCCCTGGCTTTCCCCTCGATTTGACATCCCAACAGGTACTCATCTCGGACGGATTCCAATCTAACGGTTTCAATCATTACTAGCCCCCTAACAATCATTACTAGCCCCCTAATATACGGCAGACGCTTTATTGTTTACTGTGGTATCTTCTACATTCCGATGGACCGCTAAATCAGGCATTGCTAAACGGCGACAGTTTCCCTTATTTATGCGGTTTACGGCATCTGCTATAATCCCATATGCGGAGGGGTGCCCGAGCGGCCATAAGGGAGACGCCTGCTAAGCGTTTTGGGGGGGAGACTTCCCACGTGGGTTCGAATCCCACCCCCTCCGCCAGAAAGAACGCGCCCGTAGCTCAATTGGATAGAGCGTCCGGCTACGGACCGGGAGGTTCGGGGTTCGAGTCCCTGCGGGCGTGCCAGCTTAGATGTGTAACCTCCGTCTGCTTATGTGCGTTTGCTTACACATTGCTTGTTTATCGTGACTCTACTTATGTCAATAGCACTTACTATTTCAATTCAAGCAGGACTCGAACCCAGGGGGGCACACGGGGGGAGGAACCCCGTTCCTGGTAGCGCCGGCACCTTGCCGGCATCCGCCCTTGAACTGCGTCACTTACGTAGGTGATGTTGGTTATAATATAAGTATGAGCAGTCACCGCGAGTACATGGAGATAGCGTTGGAGGAGGCCGCCATCGCCTCACGCCACGGCGACGTGCCGGTCGGCGCGGTGCTGGTAAGGCAGGGGAAGATTGTTGCCCGTGACCATAACCGCCGGACCGAGACAGCCGATCCCAGCGCCCATGCCGAGGTCCTGGTGCTCCGTAAGGCGGCGACAAGAGCATTCGACTGGCGCCTCACCGATGCAACACTCTACGTGACCATGGAGCCGTGCCCGATGTGCGCTGGTGCGATAAAGCACGCCAGGGTGGAGACGGTGGTCTACGGCGCGTCTGACCCGGATGCCGGGGCAGGTGGCTCCGCCTACAACATCCTCGAGGACAAGAGGCTCAATCACACGGTCAAGGTCCTGGCAGGCGTGATGGAGAGCGAGTGCCGTAGCCTGTTGCAACGCTTCTTCGATGGTTTAAGATAGACCTCGGAGAGGTGTCCGAGTGGCCGAAGGAGACGGTCTCGAAAACCGTTAGGGGCATTAGTCCCTCGTGGGTTCGAATCCCACCCTCTCCGCCAGCTACCCTTATGCTTTGCAGGATATTACCCTGAACTGATCTCTTCTTTGACCGTTATGTACTCCGCTACTGATTCGGATTCGGGGACAGGCAGTCCGTCTTCGATGAGTCCCTGTATATGCATCTCGATGGCTTCCCTGATGTTCTTCTCCACTTCTTCACGTGTGGTGCCGGTCGCAACACAACCGGTGAGGTCAGGCGAATAGGCAGAATACTTACTGCCTACCTTTTCAACTATAACCAGAAACTGGCGCATTCGCTATTTCTCCTTCAATCCCGCTTGTTTCAGTATACTATTCAACGTTCCCGGCGCAAGGTCATCGTTACGCTTGCCCGCTATAGTAACCCTGCCTGTCTTCACGGGATGCTTGAACTGCATGTGGCTTCCTCTAATGGCGACCTTGAACCAACCGTCGTCTTCCAGCCGTCGTATTACCTCTCGGACCTTCATCTCAAGGAGACAATTTTTCTATCGTGAACACTGTCGATACACACGATTCTACCGGACAGGTGTGACAAAGTAAGGCAAGCACATCACTCCCATAAGTTATTCGACTAAATAGTCGGAACTTCTATGGTATTTTGTTCCCACAGAGTTCTTTGGACTTGGCAATGCCCCGTGGCACGCTGGCCCCAGCCGGACTATAGCGGCGTCCCTTATCAACCGTATTATTGGGCCAACAAGGGTATCGTTCAACGTTTGCCGAGAACTGGTCTTGCAAAGCGTTGAAGATGACTTCACGACTGACGTAAGGGTTCGCCAGAGAAGT
>JAHIMR010000058.1 GCA_018896525.1 Actinomycetota bacterium | reverse complement strand
TCTGTCATCCGGCTCGAAGAAGTCGCCTATCGGTCTCACCCCCAGGGCTCTCTTCCACCTGCTACTTGTCGATGAGATTATAACCTATAAGTTAACCCCGGTTACCCGGTTTCATCGGGCCGGCCATCACGTCCGCTTCCGCGAGTTTGCGGATAGCGGGCGCCCTGAGAGCGGTTATCCAGTCGAGACCGTCAACATGCCTTAGTGCCCCGTTCCATAAATACGGTGTCGTATCGAGAGCGCCGAGGCGCCGCTCATGCAAGGCGCGCGACCGAGCTGTACTCCGTGAGTACAGCGAGGGAGCGGAACGCGGCAGGTGCGGATGCATCGACGTTCGAATGCAAGCGTATTTATGGAATGGGGTACTTAGCTCCTTCCAGAAAGGCAGGTAATCGTACTCGCCTGATTACTTGGCGTGTTTCTCAAAGAAGGTAATTGTCTCGTCCTTGGAGATCTCCCCTACCGCAACCCCGAGGCATAGCTGCTTTAGCTCCTCATTCGAGACATCGAGCCGCATACCATTGACGTTGAGGAATATCTCGGCAGCCACGACGGCCACTCGTTTGTTACCGTCGAAGAACGGATGATTCTTGCACACGTGAAAGAGGTAGGCCGCGGCCATGGCGGGCAGGCTTTCGTGAAGAAACTTCCCCGCGAAACCGGCGGTAGGCATCGACACCGCGCTCTCCAGCAGGCCCTGGTCCGCGACGCCCGGCATCCCTCCGAACTCACTAATCATTCGAGCGTGAATCGATATGACGTTCTCGATTGAAAGGAATACGGGCTCCAGGCTCACGAGTCGGCCAGTTCCTTTAGCATCTCCCTCCGCTCACCCACAACACGGTCCAACCGGCGTTCCAGTTCCTCCGGGTCCACCCGGCGGGGGTTAACCGGAGTGATGATAATGGACCCGTTACTGACAGTTACCTGGACTTCCTTTCCTTCTTCCAGCCCAACCATCTCCATGATCGGCAGGTCCAAGATTAGAGCATTGCTGTTCCCGACTCTTTGTAGCTTCTTTACCATATTTATCAACCCCTATTATGTTATAACATTATTATAACTTATTGCGGCCTCAAGTCAATGGCCAACACGATAGTTGCTGGTTGGAGGGCATGGCCCATGGAAGGGTTGACTTGCTGTACGCTACGTGGTGGTGGTCATGTTTCAATCCCCTGTTCATCGGGTCAATGGTGTCAACTGAGGCACCACCATAATCCAGTCAAGCCCACAAAGCTCTGCACTTTCGTCCCCTCCAAGACTCGGGTCGTCTTGAGATCTCTCACAAGAGAGATCCTTCATGCTTCCTGACCTGAGCCCGTAGGGCGAGGGGAAGGAAGCATGGTCATGGTCGTTTTGAAAATGAAGCTAGACTGCGATAGAGTAAACAGAGTTGATAGTTTCATATGAAATGGGTTAGGACCCCGTTTACAGGTCAGAGCCCATTTTTTTTCGGTGATTTATACGGGGTTGAGGTCTTAGCGTGCAACAGGAAGTCATGGAGATCGCGATAAGTGCGAGAGCAGCCTCTCGGGAACTGGGCCGCGCTTCAACCGCCAACAAGAACATGGCGTTACTGACCATGGCGCAACTCCTGGATCGGAACCGTGACGAGATAGAGGCACGCAACTTACAGGACCTGGAGAACGCAAGGGTCTCCGGTATCGAGAAGCGCCTGGTGGACAGGCTGGTCTTTGGCAAGAAAAAAATAGATTCCAGAATCATGGCACTTGAGGCTATCGCCGAGCTTGAGGACCCCGTAGGTGACATTGGCGAGATGATCCGTATGCCAAACGGTATCTCAGTCGGCAGGATGCGCGTGCCTATCGGGGTTATAGCAATGGTGTACGAGTCAAGGCCGCATGTCACAGTCAATGCCGGCGCATTATGCCTGAAGTCCGGCAATGCTGTTGTGCTACGCGGAGGGTCTGAGGTAATCAATACCAACCGTTACCTCGGTGACCTCTGGACAATGGCACTCGAGGAAGCGGGGTTGCCAGCAGAGAGCATCCAGGTGATACAGACGACCGACAGGGCTGCCGTAAGAGCACTTCTTGAAATGGAACGATACATTGACCTCGTGATTCCCAGGGGAGGAGAGGGCCTGATACGGACGGTGCTGGAGATATCCAAGATACCAGTCATAAAGCACTTTTATGGCATTTGCCATGTATTTGTGGACGGGACGGCGGACCTCGAGATGGCCTTGAACATCTGCGTAGACTCAAAGGCGTATGCTCCGGAGGTTTGCAATGCTGCCGAGACGTTCCTTGTTGCTGAGTCTGTGGCGAACGAGTTCCTTCCCAGGCTTCTCAAGGCCATGGGAAGGCACGGGGTGGAGGTGAGAGGTTGCGAGAGGTCGATGCGTCTAAATACCGGCATCAAGGAGGCGGTCGATGCAGACTGGAGTGCCGAGTACCTGGACCTTGTCGTTTCGGTCAAGGTTGTGAAGGATGTTCATGACGCGGTAAATCACATAAACAGGTACGGATCAGGGCATACAGAATCGATAGTGTCCAACAGTTTTGACAGCATCGGGGCGTTTCTCCAGGGAGTCGATTCCGGGGTCTTGGTCGTAAACGCCTCGACCATGTTTTGTGACGGGAGCGAGCTGGGCATGGGCGCGGAGATAGGCATCTCTACCGACAAAATCCATGCCCGGGGACCGATGGGCATTGAAGACCTTACCACCTACAAGAACCTTGTCATCGGTTCAGGCAACGTCATGGGCGACCTGCGATGGGAATGATTGCATGAGCGACGATATCCTGGATCATTATGTTTCAAGGTTTGGAAGAGTACACCCCGGGGGTGTTGCCACCCCAAGAACGGTTGGAATGGAGGCCAAGTTCTGCCTTACTGATTCTGATGGCAATGCAGTTTCCGCCGGGTTCCTGGAAGACCTTTTCACCCATCTTGGTTGTCTGGGATGGGGAGTCCTCCGGGATGGGAACCTTGGCATCTCGACCGGTGCCATAAGGGAATCAGACACCTGCCCGGCAGTGGTATCCACGGGGACGGGTCACTGCAAGATCGAGTTCTCCGTACCCTATGGCGAATCCATAGTTGAGCTTGAGTCCAACTTCTCCCGCATGGTCAAGGACGTGAAGTGCCATACGGTTCCCAGCGAAGCTCACCTGCTGTGCCTCGGGGTGCACCCGGTGACCGAACCCGAGCCCGGTATGGTCCAAAAGAAAATGCGGCACATATTCTGGGACGAGGTCTTCAAGAGTGGCTTGCTCCACCTGTTCACCATCTCCTCTGACTGCCAGGTTCATGTTGCAATAGGGGCGGAAGAGGCCCACTCGGCACTGAACGTCCTTCAGGGCTTCGCCGGACCCCAGATAGCACTGACCGCAAACGCCACCGTATGGCAGGGGAGCGTTGACCTCGGGCACGTGGATGTCCGGGAGGCGTTCTGGGACTGGTGGTTGGACGGCGAGGACCGCGCCGGGGTAGCCCGCGTGGCCTTTTCGTCGCTTGAGGATTACGTGCGGCGTATCTCATCCATGAGGCCTGTCTTCGTAGAGCGTGAGGGAGAGAGCCTGGGAATATACCGTTATCCGAGCTTCCAAGATTATTACTGCTCAAACGAGAGGGCGGTTGCTGTAACCGGCGAAGGCCGAGAAGTCACGGTAATCCCGGAGGAGAAGGACATCGACCTGCATGACACCTTCAACTGGTATGCATGCAGGCTCTCCCATTACGGCACGGTGGAAAACAGGGCAAACTGCCAGCAGCCTCCAGAGGACATAATGTCAGTACCGGCTCTTACCCTGGGGCTGGTGGAAAACGTGGATAAGGCGGCTGATTTCATAGCGGGCTTTGAGTGGAGTACTCTCCGCCAGTTGAGGGACAAGGCCTTGATAGAGGGGCCGGAGGCGGCCGTGGGCGACCTTCAAGTGCTCGATTTGAGCGAGAAGATGCTAATGCTGGCCGGGGAGGGGCTTGCCAGCCGGGGGATGGGCGAGCAGGAATACCTCGCCCCGCTCTGGGAGCGGTTGCGTGAAAGAAGCTGTCCAGCGCTGGAGTGCCGCCGTCTCTTTGAGCATGGAGGCACAGGTGCCTTGCTTGAGAGGTACTCGCTGTAAGTGGATTTATCGTGTTACTTAACGGAACGGATAAGAATATAACCAGCAATCCAGGGGGTGAGACAACATGATATGGATGCATCATGCCGGCGCTCCCGGGCGTTACCAACCTCTTGACGATGATGGTATTAAACAGGTGCACGAGACCTCTCTGCGCGTTCTTTCAGAGGTTGGGATAAGCGTGCCGGACCCGGAGACTGCAGAGGTTTTCAGACAGGCAGGCGCCCACGTCGATGATGAGCTCAATGTCGCCAGGATACCGCCAGAGGTCATTGCAGAGAAAGTTAAGTCGGCACCCACTGAAGTAAGGCTCTGCGGCCGCGATGGGAGGTGCGACCTCGATATCCAGGACGGGAACGTATACCTCGGGACTGGAGGAACCGCCCTGAATATACTCGATTTCGATTCCGGCGAGAAGCGAACGGCGAAAATAGGAGATCTGGTGGATGTCGCTCGGCTTGTGGACAGCCTTGAGAACGTTGATTTCCTCCTGCTTCCAACTTACCCCAACGAACTACCGGTTGAAGAGGTCGACGTGAACCGTTTCTACACTGGCCTCCTGTACACGGGAAAGCACGTGATGGGGGGGGTCTACACCAGGGAGGGGGCGTCCAGGGTGATCAGGATGGCTGAGCGGATGGCCGGTTCTGCCGAGTCCTTGCGCGAGCGACCTTTCATATCGATGATCACCTGCATGACAAGCCCGCTCAAGCCGGATCCACACTACACGCGCCTGATGGTTGATATTGCCCGGGAGGGGATACCGGTAGCGGTACCAGCTGAACCGCTTTGCGGGGCGACAGGCCCGGTTACCATAGCGGGGAACCTCGTGATGCAGAACGTCGATTCTCTCACGGGCGTTGTCCTTGCCCAAACGGCGAATCCCGGGACACCGGTTATCTACGGAAGCGTGGCAAGCAGCACGAACTTGAAGAACATGGGCTACTTGTGTGGCTCGGTGGAGATGGGGCTATTGAACGCGGCCGGCGCCCAGTTGGCGAGTTTCTACGGACTTCCGTACTACGCGACGGCCGGCGCAACCGACTCCAAGACGGTCGATGTTCAGTGCGCCTACGAATCGGCCATCACGTCGATCATGGCGGCTCTCGCGGGGGCCCATTACATACACGACGCGGCCGGCCTGATGGAATTTGCGATGACGGTTAGCCTCGAGAAGTACGTAATCGACAACGAGATACTCGGAATGGTAATGAGGGCCGTAGAGGGCATACGGATAACCCCCGAATCCCTTGCTTTTGATGTCATCAAGGAGGCAGGCCCCGGAGGTGATTTCATCTCCAAGAACCACACTGTTAAGAACATGCGAAAGGAGCACTATATCCCGACTCTGAGTGACCGATTGGACAGGGAGGAATGGGAGAAGTCCGGCGCGAAGAACACGCTGGCACGGGCCAGGGCGACCGTAAGGCGCATACTTGATTCCGACGTAAAGGAATACCTGTCACCAGCGATAAAGGCTGAGCTCAAGTCCGAGTTCCCCGAGATAGCCGTTTGAAAGGCGGGATAACGAAAAATGAATGATAACGCAAATGGCAGGGAAGGGGTGCTGGTAGATCCCATAGGGCGATTGGGTGAGTCGCAACTGGAACTCATTCACGAGACCTCTCTGAAAATACTCGAGCGGGTTGGGATCATTTGCTACAGCGACGAAGCCTCCAGTCTCTTGAAGGACGCCGGTTGTGAGGTGGTCGAGAGAGACGATGACGCCAGTGTCGTCAGATTCCCCCGGGGCCTGATAGAAAGATGTATTGAACTGGCTCCTTCGACGGTTCTGCTGGGAGCCCGTGATCCAGAGAATAGTCTCGTCCTCAGGGCTGAAGAGCCAAGAGTGAGGTTTGGGAGCGGTTCGGAGGCCAACGTCTACCTCGAGATGGAACCGAGTAAGTTCAAACAAGAGGATGGCGAAGCCTCAATCGAGTACCCTGTCTATCGTAGGCTTCGAGGCAACGTGGAACTACTATGCGAGGCAGCGCACCTCTGTCAGCAGCTCGAGAACCTCGATTTCTTCATAAGAACGGTAAATATACAGGATTCGGACATAGACGAGATGGACAAGGACGCCAACAAGTTCTTCGCCAGTCTAAACAATACCAGCAAGCACGTGATGGCAGGCCTGACATGCCTTGAGAGCTTGGACAAGGTGATAAGGATTGGGGAAATCATAGCCGGCGGCGAGAAGGAACTTCGCGAGAACCCGGTTCTCTCTTTTATAACATGCATCGCGAAGAGTCCCCTTCAGTTTGTCGAGGACACGACTGGGAAGATGATGGAGATAGTCCGGCGGGGGATGCCGGTGGTTATCAGCAGCAGTCCCCAGGGGGGTTCGACAGCGCCAATCCAGGAAACGGGCATGGTTTCCCAGATAAACGCGGAGATAATCGCGGGGATCACGTTGAGCCAGGTGGTCAAGCCAGGCGCACCGGTTCTCTATGGGAGTGTGCCGGTACGCGCAAGGATGGACGACCTGAACGATTTATACGGGGCCCCGGAGTTCTGCTGGTATAACATCGACTGCATACAGATGGCCCGCAGGTATGGGATTCCATGCTATTCGACGGCCGGGGTAGGGGACGCGAAGGTACCCGGTGTGCAGGCAACGGTCGAGAAACTCATATCCCACGCCGTGATACCCATGGCAGGCGCTCAGTATGTACATTACGCGTTCGGCCTCCTTGAGAAGACAAACGTCTTCAGCCCGGACCAGGCAGTATTGGATGATGCTCAGATAGGGATTGTCAAGCATATGCTTAAAGCCCCTGATGTGAATGGGGAGGCGGCTGAGGCAACTCTTTCCATGATCGAGGAGGTCATGGGAACATCGCACAAGCTCTACGCCAGGTATACTCGAAAGAGTATGCGGAACGGTACCGTCTTCCCTCCATACCAGTTTGAGACCAAGGAGAGTGAGGACAGGTCTGTATTAGAGGCCCACCGGAGGCGGCTGGAGCTAATGGAAGTGCCGCCACGGTACCTCAGCCGCCCCGTGGTGGAGAGGATATATAAAGAGATTGCGGGACTCGTTGACAGGATAAACCCATACTCTTGAGGAGGTTGTTCGTGCATGAAGGGTGATGAGTTACTACAGGAGATTGAGCTTAATGTAGTGCAGGGTCGCAGGAACAGCAGCGACGAGGGTCTCGACGAAGACCTCTCGGGAACCCCGGGCGTCACCGAACTTGTAGAGGATGCGCTGAATAGAGGGATCGGGGCCAAGGGTATACTCGTTGATGCGATATCCTCGGGTATGACTGAAGTGGGCGAACGGTACGAGAAGGGCATGTATTTCCTTCCCGACATGCTGGCCGCAGCAGAGACAGTGGAGGCGGCGATGGAGATCCTTGAGCCATATCTTCTCAAAGCGGGAATAGAGTCAAGGGGCAAGATCGTGCTTGCCACGGTCAAAGGCGACCTGCACGACATTGGCAAGAACATAGTGGGGCTCATGCTGAAGGGCACAGGTTACTCTGTAATTGACCTTGGGAATAATGTGGATCCTGATGATATCGTGAGTGCGGTAGTGGAGAATGAGGCGAACATGTTGGGACTATCTGCGCTTCTGACGACAACGATGCATCAGATGTCCGAGACGATTGAGGCATTTTCCGGGGTCGGTTTCCGGGATAAAGTGAAAGTCATGGTAGGAGGAGCGCCAATCTCGAGCGAATTCGCTGAGGAAATCGGGGCCGATGGTTACGGAAAAGACGCATTCGAGGCGCTAAAGCTCGCTGATGATTTCACGGACATTTAAAACTCAGGGGTGGTAATTTTGGGTGACACAAGCGGTGTATACAGGGAGGCTGCGAACAGCGGTATGTACGAAAAAGTAAGCGGCCTTACGGGCAAGTACGACAATGTACGAAGGTACTGGGAGGACGAGATCACAAGAATCTTCACCCGGCCGTACCTGGCTGGTCTTGTGGCGGAGAAGATCAATAATATGGAGAGGCTACGCATCCTGGACCTGGGATGCGGTAGTGGCGACGGCTTGGAGCTGTTGAAGTCAGTGAATGCTAAGGACGCGAGCTTGGTGGACCACCAGGTCAGCCATATAACGCCTGAGACGCTGGGGGTATACCGTGGCGTGGACATGAGTGAGCTCTTGATCGAGCAGGCACGCGAGGTTCATGGCAGTAATGGCAAGGTGAGGTTTGAGTTGGGAGACTTCTCTGTTGGCCTTCCGGTCGCCGAAAATGACGATTCATACGACATCTACTTTTCCTCTTTCGGCACCTTGTCGCACCTCAAGGATGACCAGCTTGTGAGACTCCTTGTTGATATTGCAAAGCATAGCGGCAGGCATGCTCTCCTGATCTGTGACTGGCTCGGACGCTACTCTTACGAGTGGCAGGAACTGTGGCAGCTGGAGGAGGAGCCCAACTACATGATGGACTATGTGGTCTCCTACATCTACCCGGAGGAGGAGCGGTTGGATAAGGAGCTGGATTGCCTTACTTTGAGGCTGGTGAGCCCCAGGGAAATCGTGAGCCTGGTGGAGAGGGCTTCCGCCGAAGCAGGGACAGACATCGAGCTACAGGTGATGTTCGACCGCTCGGTGTTCGTGGGCAGGCACATGGATACCGGTGACTACTGCAAGTACTGCCAGCCATTGCGGGAAGCCGTGAATTCCCTCTTTGAGGTCAATCTCAGGACGGATCTCGAGACGCTTATCGCCGACTATAATGCCAGGGACGGATTCCCTGAGGTCAATCGTTTCTTTGAGATGTACCAGATGAGCTGGAACGCACTCGTCCGCTATACGATGGACCTTCTGTCTCATTATGACTCGGAAGGTAACAGCACTGGCCTGCCCCCGATACCCGGAACTTACCCCGAGATCGTCCAGGGAATGATGCGAAACATGCAGAATATAGTGGAAAGCTGTCATTGGATATCGGTCGGTGACACCAGGGCAAACATCATCGAGCCGCAACTCGGATACGCCTTGCGTGAGCTTGAGATGAAGCTCCAGAAGGGGCTTGGCTGCGGGCATGGACTTGTCGGGATATACGAGATCCGGAAATAACCGCTCTCGCTACCGGGCCGAGAACCCCGACTCCTAGAGGGGAATAAGCTTGTAGGACCTGCTTCCAAGTCCAAGTGCCTCTGCGTAATCAAAGGCCGAATCCCAGGACCCCCCGCCCACCGGCAAGAAGCGTAGAGATGGATCCGTGTATCGGTCGTCTCTTGCTGACGTAGTCTTTAGGGTGAAGTCCACGGAAGCCTGGTCAATCGCGACAGGATCCAGTGAAGCCAAGAGCCCAATGTCTGGCACCATGGGGGCCGCGCTCCTCTGGAAGCAATCGCACGAAGGGGTTATGTTGAGCAGGAAGTTGAAATAGCAGATGCTGCCCGCCTTCTGTCTCATCACCGCCGATGCAGCCTCAACGAGCTTCTGCTGTGCGCGAGTACTGTCGCCCTTCCACTCTATCTGGATGGCTTCATTAGGGCAGACAGTCAAACATTCCCCGCATCCTATGCAGGGACCAAGGTCGATTACCGCTGATTTGGAGTTCCTGTCAATTGATATGGCATCGGCGGGACAACTTTTCAGACAGGAGGAGGCACAGGCATCGCACCTGTCGCTGTCGACGGAGGGTTTCACGAGTTCATGGACGGAAAGCTTGACGTTCCTTCCAACCGCGCCCATGCCGAGGTTCTTGAATGCGCCCGCAAAACCCATAAGACCATGTCCGGTGACATGTGAGACAACAACGAGCGAGTCCGCGTGGGCGATCGCGCCCACCACATCAACGCTCTTGTAGTATCTTCCATCTATTGTTATCTCCTCGACGTCCGAGCCCAGCAGGCCATCAGCTATTATTATGGGCGCTCCTGTGGTTGCCAAGGTGAAACCGTTAGCGTGCGCGGTCATCACATGGTCGCGCGCGTTCCTTCGCTTTCCCAGGTAGAGGACGCCGCTATCTGTCAGGAACGGCCTTGTGCCACAATCCAGCAGAACCTTCACTATCTCCCGGATATAGAAGCTGGGAACAAAGGAGGTGCACCCCATCTCTCCGTTGTCGACACAATCGACAATGGGTTTGTCAGGGGACACCTGTTTCAATCCCCTATTCATCGGGTCAATGGTGTCAATAGCTCTTATCATGTGGTATTCGCAAGTTGTCAAGGTGCCGGTTACTCACAACGTACCTTGATTTGTACCGTATCCATCGCATTTTTTCAATTATTTGATCGTTTCGTCGAAAACCTCTTCTGTGGCTTTCTTATGCGCTTTTCGCGTCATATTGCTCTCTTTTCCTTGCCGTGGGCCGTGTTCCTTTCCACGCGAGACCGGGACTGGTAGTCCCGGCTTAAGAGAGAGGAGGCTTAAGAGGGGTGGGAGGCGATGCCGGCAGGTTGCCGGCGCTACAAGGGAGAGGGTAATGCCGGCAGGGTGCCGGCGCTACGGGGGAGAGGAAAATGCCGGCAGGTTGCCGGCGCTACAGGGGAGGGGGTAATGCCGGCAGGGTGCCGGCGCTACAGGGCCGTTCGAGAGAGGGGAAAGACCCTCGCTAGAACCAGTCGGTGGTGCGGGCGTGGGGCTGGAAGAGCATATCGTGGAGGTCCATGGCGTACCTGTCGGTCATACCCGCGATGTAGTCGCAGGCGACTCGTTCCGCGGGTTCCTCCGCTTCCTCCTTGCGGAATCCCTCCGGAATCAGGGTGGGGTCCTCGCGGAACGTCGCGAACAGCTCCGCGATTATCTTCTTGCCCTTGTATACCATCCGGTTCACCACAGGGTTCAGGTAGAGATGGTAGAGCATGGACTCCGCGATGTCCTTGACCTGTGATGTGACCTCCTCCGAGAACGAGACCGGTGGCGATTCCTGACCCCTGAACTCCTCGGTGGTCTCAATTCCCGCGTCTTCTATCCGGCCCGATGTGGCGTCGGTCACGTCCTCAATCAACCTTCCCAGCATGTTGCTCATGGCCCTCTTGCGCCCTATGCCCCTGCCGGCGGGCTCCAGGCCCTGCACGACAGTGTGCATGGAATCCATGGTGTTTTTTACCTCGTCAAGCATCGGGATATCGCCCGTCTTGCTCTCGAGCCAGCCCGGCTTGAGGAGCCCGATCCTCAAGGCATCGTCAAGGTCGTGAGTGCACCATGCGATTACGTCTGCCACGTTCACCACCTGGCATTCCGGAGACGGCTGGCTGTAGACAGCGAACTCGTCAGGCAGGGCCGGTCTATCGAACAGCGTCTGGTGCCTGGCGAGCCCCTCCCTGGTCTCCCAGCAGAGGTTCAGCCCCGGGAACTCCGGGTAGCATCGCTCCAGCTCGTCCACTACCCTCAGCCCCTGCAGGTTATGGTCGAACCCACCGGAGCCGTCCATGAGCCTGCCGAGCTCCTTCTCCCCCCCGTGCCCGAAAGGTGGGTGCCCGATGTCATGCACCAGGGCGATCGCCTCGGCCAGGGTCTCGTTCAGGCCAAGCGCGGAGGCGATGGAGCGTGCTATCTGCGTGACCTCAAGCGAATGTGTCATCCGGGTTCTGTAGAGGTCTCCCTCGTGGGTCACGAACACCTGGGTCTTGTACTGGAGCCTTCTGAAAGAGCCGCTGTACAGGACGCGGTCTCGGTCAAGCTGAAAGCGGGTGCGCCACTTATCCTCAGGCTCATCGAAGCGCCTGGGCCTCTGTACCCTCCCGGGGAGAGCGCCGCTCCTGGACGCGAACGGAGCAAGGAACGCGTTCTCTTCGTCCTGTAGGAACAGCCTTCCCCTCTTCATGCGTTTCCGCCCCTTTCCAGTATTTCCGGCTACGGTCGCTGCCAACCCTGGCTGTGGACCACGTGGAGGAGGTGCCTGGCGCGGGAGACAGCCACGTACTGGTTCGACCTGCTGCACTGCGGCTCACCCCCATCGACGTCGCAGAATATCACCACGTCCGACTCCAGGCCCTTCGCCCTGTGAAGGCTCGAGAAGCCGATTGTCCCTTCCCTTCCCGGGGGCTCGAACTCTACCAGGGGGTAGCCGGCAACCTTGCCGACCTCCGCCAGGCACGACCTCGACCTCTTGTGGGATGAGACGATAAGGATCCGGCTCGGCGGCACCTTCTTATCCCTGGTCAGCCGCACCACTATCTCCTCGATAATGGGGACCTGGTCCTCAGGCCGTCCGTAGGCGTGGTAGCGCACCTTCTCACCTCTCAGGCAACCCTCGAAGCATTCGATCTCGACTGACCCCAGCTTGCATGTGATGTCCCGTATCTCTTTAGTGCTCCTGCAGTTTATCTTCAGCTCGAAGGGCTCCGCCTCGAACGGGAACCGCAGTTCCTTGCCGTAGATGTTCTGCTGCTCGTCGTAGAAGATGTAGAAGATGTTAAGCCCGCCGGGGTCCAGCAGTCTCATGACGGCATCGAGCCACTCGTACCGGAAATCCTGGCCCTCGTCCACCAGTATGCAGTCGAACCGGTGCGGCACGCGGCTGATTGATCCTTTTAGGACCTCAGGCGCGACCACCTCGTAGAACTGCCGGCGCTCGGCGGGCCTGTCCTCGGAGGGCTCCGGGTACTCGAGCCCCGCCTCCCTCGCGTACTCCTCGCAGAGCCCGTGGAAGTTACTCACCTTCACATGCTCCACGCCGCTTCCCGCCCAGAGCGAGAGGAGTTCCTCCAGGGGCTGGTTGTAGCAGAGAACCAGGACCCGGGCGCCCTGAGACGCAAAGCGCCTCGCCTTCTCCATCAGGAGCTGGGTCTTGCCGGTGCCGGCGTACCCCTTGAACAATGCCCGTTTCAGGTCCGGTATGGCGCCCAGTATCCTGCATTGCTCCCTGGTGAGTCTAACAAACTGGCTGCGCTCCTCCTCGAACCGTGTCCACAGGGGCCGCGTCACGTTGTAGTGGGCGAGCAGCACGTTGGAGAGCAGGGCCTGGTATTCACCTTCGGTGAAGCCCCTCGAGCCTTTCTGCTTGTGCCTCCAGTACTCAAAGATGGCATCAATCCTCCCGGCGATTCTCTTCCCGTCCCTCCGGTCCATGACGATCCTCGCGTCCGCCTCGGGCAGGCGCTGCCTGTCGGGGGCGGCGCAGTCAGGGAAGGCAACCGCGTATCCGTAGGTGATGGGTAGCTCTCCTTTCCACTCCCCCCCGAACACCTTCTCGTCCTTGATCTTGTTGACCAGCGTGAACATGTTCTCTCTCGCCTGGTGGAAGGGATTGGGGATCTCGTGCTTGTTGCCGTTGTGGTCGATAGACAACCACTTGTTCTTGCTGGGGACCCTTCTCACCTCGCCGCCCTTCACCTCTATGACCAGGAGCCCCATGTCCTTGTGTATTACCAGGAAATCAGCCTCGCCGATCTTCAGGGTGTCGGAGGGTTCGAGCGTTAGTAACTCTATGCCGTGCAAAACCGCATAGCCATCATCCAGCCCGTCTCTCAGCCACCTGTAGAAGAGACGCTCGCTTCTGACCGTGATTCCGGTGTCAACTTCGGGATAGATCCTCGCCAACGGTACTCATCCCCTGGATTTGCTGTCTCTCACGTACGATGGGCCTCATTATATCAACTCCCCCGACGATAAGATGATTGATTGAGTACCTCGCTCCATAAATACGCTGGCATTCGAACGCCGCCGCATCCACACCGGCCGCGTTCCGCTCCCTCGAAGTACTACGGGAGTACGTCTCGGTCGCGCGCCTTGCCGGAGCGGCGCGGAGGCGCTCTCGGTGCTTAACCGTATCCATGGAACGAGGCACTAAGAGTATCCCGCCTTCGCGGCGCGGATACAGTCCCGAGAGGTAATCGCAATCAACTCCCCGCCGCGATCGCCTCCTCGAGGTCAATGAAATTCGCGCCCTCGACCGCCCTGTACTTCTCCGGGTGACAGGTGAGTATCAGGAACTGCAACCTGTCAAGGGACTCGTCAATGATACCCAGGATACGGCTGAACCGAACGTCGTCCGTAACAGCAAGCACGTCATCCAGCACGAAGAGTTGCCTCTCGTCTCGCGAAATCAGCCGGGCGAGAGCGAGCCTTACCGCGAAGTAGACCTGTTCCTGCTCGCCCCCCGAGAGTTCACCTATATCCACGTCACCGACGGAAGATATGCCGGTGGAAACAGAAGGCTCAAAAGCCCCTTTCATCGATATCCCGTACTGGTCCGCGCCGGCAATCCGCCGCATGAGCCTTGTCGCAACATCGACCACGGGCTTCCTTACCACTTCGAGGCTCGTTTCGCGAACCGATACAACAGTCAGGTAGAGAAGCTTTACCGCTTCCGCCTTCAGTTCCTCGCGCTCCAGTTCCTCTTGCTTGTCCCTTGCTTCTTCTTCCGCTTCGGCAAGCTTCGAGTAGCTGCCTTCCATCACGAGTTGGTTCAGCCTGGTCTCCTCCTCTGTTTCTTTCCTCTGCTCCTGGGCCACCTGATCTCGGTTGGCTTCAATCTGTTTCTCGAGCATCCCTAACTCTTCCGATGGGTCATCGGGGTACTCCTTCAACTTCTCCTCCGCTTTTTCGAGAGCCGCCTGTGAAGCGTCTGTGCCCAGGGCTAGTTCCTTCAGGCTGTCTGCCCGCTCCTTGTCATCCATCCCGTCGGCCTCGAGTTCCGCCAACTTGTTTTCCAGTGAATCAACCTGTTCTTGCAGTGTCTCCTTCTCGGTCTCCAGCTCGACCTGCCTGTTGCTCGCACTCTCTACCGTGTCCTTCTTCAATTCCCAGGCCGCCTCCGCATCCGATATCTCACGATCGACTTCGTCTCGCTTATCTCGCGCCTCCGCCTCGACCATCTCTATTTGAGGAAGTTCGTCCTTCCAGTCCTTGTGTACCTCAAGGATCTCCTCTTCCCCCACGGCCGCCTTCGCCTGGTCCCGCTTCACTTCCTCGAGAGACCTATCCGAAACCAGGACATCCAGCACCGTCTGGGCCCTGGCGACCTTCTTGTCCAGCTCTTTTGCCTTCTCGTTCAGCTTCTCGAGCTCTGCCAGGTCGGATGTCCCGAACTCCAACGTCAATTCCCCTACCTTCTTCTCCGCATTTTCCGCCGCCTCCCGAAGTTCTTCGATCTCGCCCTCGGGACCTCTTGCGCTTATCCTGGCGATACCGTCAAGGTCAACTACGACCTCCGGAGCACCTTTGATCTCTGCTATCCTCCCAGGCTTTATCTTGCTCTTGCCCGTTTCTTCAGCGGCAACCACGTCGAGCGTGAGCGCTTGCTCCGGTTCGATCTCAACGGTTATCATTGCCGCGTCAAGCCGTATCCGCGCTTCCTCCGCTTTGCTTGCGGCCTTTCGAATCCTGCCGAGCAACCGGGAGTCGGGGGCCATCAGGTCGCCACACTTATTAGTATGACGCCGGAGTTCCTCCTCGGCTGTCCTGATCTTGCCAATCAGTTCATCGGCCGCGATCCTGCCGTCCCTCGCGGCGATGTAATCCCGGAGTGACCCGGCCTCCTTCTCCGCTTTCTCAACGGCCTTTCGTTTTCGCCGTGCGTCCTCCAGGCGTTTCCTCTCCGCTCTTTCCTCGGATCTGCAGCCAGCAACCACCTTTGATTGCGCGGAGAGGTTCTTCTTCCCCCGCTTTATTCTCTCCCGCGATCCCTCCAGTTCTTCTCTCGAAACCTTGATTGCCTCAACCGCCTGCTTTAACGCCGAGTGTTTTGCCTTGCGGGTTTCCAGTGTCTGCGACGCATTGTTTCTCTTAGCCACAAGGCCTGTCCACACCCGCGCTCGCTCCCGTTCCTTTCCAAGTTCTTTCTTTATGCCATCCATCCTCAGCACTGCCTGCTTCCGTTTCTCACGGTATCCCTGGACATTCTTGCCCACCTTCTCCAGCTTGCCCGCATGCTCGGCAAGTTCCTGAAGCAGGCCTTCGGCGGCATTAACCCCTTTCCGCAAATCAGCTAGGCCGGAGCCATCCTTTCCCTTCTTGAGGCTACCTTTGTCGGTGTAGTAGTGGCGGTAGAGCTTCACTACCGCCTCCTCGATGCTGCCTGCCCCCGGACCACCGGATACCTGTTGCCCCAGGGATTCCTGGATATTCTGGACGAGATCGTGTGAGAGATCCGTGAGGGCTATTTCAGCCTGTGGTGCCCAGAGAACCTGACAGATACCGAGGTTGACCGTATCTGAAAGGCCTCTTCCCGGAGGCTTGCCCAGGAGTACCTCCCTGATATCCTCATCCGCGTGCCTGCCCTCGGAGACCCTGAGATAACTCCCGCCTTCTTCCTCCAGCAACTCCGCCGTGGGATTGTCTAAGAAGCGCTTGGCCAACCGGTACCGCTTACCATCGTGTTCGAACTCAACTGTAACGGTTGGGGCGAGGGCGCGGCCCCAGGGCCTTAGCGCTTCCACCTCCCGTCCGCCCAGGTGGTGCGAGTCGAAGAACCCACTGATGAGAGCCCAGAGCAGAGTTGATTTTCCCTTGGCGTTAGGAGCGTGGAGTATGTTCAGGTGGTCACTGAACGGCCCAGCCGTAACCTCGTTCACCAGGCACTTCCAACCGGATACCTTAATAGACCTGACTATCATTGCTCCCCCCCATCTGTCTGTTTCCTGGCTATCGCGTAGAGCTCACGGAATGCCATGAGAGCAACTTCAGGGCTGGCACCATCCGGGCGTTCCCCTGAGTATCCAGGGTCGGCTAGCTCGATCAGAACACCACCGGCTTCACGCATGATGCCATCAGGTATCTCTTCCAGCGCCTCTTCGTCGTCGGCGGCCGCGTATAACTCCAGGTCGTTGACCTGCCCGAACAGGAACCTCGAGGCGATAACGCCTTTGATGTCGGTGAGCCTCTCGTCTTCAGAAAGCGGCAATAACCCTGAGAGCGTCAACCGTACGAGGCAGTTGGAAGGCTCCCCGACCGATTCGATCTCTTTTCTCACCAGGTCAAGGTCGCCCTCCCCCATTATTTCCTTCCTCATGTCTATCCATTCAAGGACACCGGTCCTCTCAGGTGTTACCGAAGGCGCCTGGCCCTCTTCGCTTATCTCGACAAGGGTCACGTTCCCGCTATCGCGTTCACCGAACCCGGTACTCTCATGGGTACCGGAATACACCATCCGGTCCGCGCCATCCGTACCAGGGAAACTCCCGAAGGAGTGCCAGTGCCCCAGCGCAAGGTAATCGAGCCCGAGGTGGGCCGCGGCATCCCGGGGTATCGGGTAGTCCGGCTCCTCCAACTGCAGGCCCTCGACATTACCGTGTGCCATACCGACCATTATTCCGTCTTTTCCGCTGGTATCTATCCAGGCGGTCGGGTCCTTCAGTGAGTACTTCTCGAGTACAGGGCAGGGAAAGAGCCACCCCCCGGTAATCTGCATGGGCTCAGCTTCGGTCAGGACATGGACGTTGTCGTGCGATTTCCACGAGGAGTGGCCCCAGACAGAGCCGGGAACGAAGGGGTCATGGTTTCCGGGAATGATATAAACAGGGCCGTCGAAGGAGCCCAGAATGTCGGCGACCTTCTGGATGTTGATAGGATCGACTCCGTTGTCCTCGAACGTATCACCCGCCACAAGTATGAAGTCGGCTCCAAACTCCTTCGCCGCCTCCACTACGTTCCTGGCCGCCTCGAGCCTCTTCTCCCTTACCCGGGATCCCGCTTCTCCGACATGTGCCGCTTTCATGCCGATCTGCCAGTCAGCGGTATGGATAAATTTCATCTGGACCCCCCCTCGGGCCGTACTATGCGGTTACCGGTCAAAGACTAACATACGCTCGTGACATAGTAGTGAACCATCCACTTCGGTTTCAGCACCGCTTGCTATGGAAGTTACTTCTTGCTATACTGTAGTCACAAGTGTAGTCTCGACAAAGGAGCAAGCGATGGAGTTTGTAAACACAAGAACGGCAAAGGCGAAGCTGTCCCATTATCTCAATAATCTCGAGAGCACCGGGCCCGTAATCATCACCAGCAACGGTGTCCCGAAGGGGATTCTTACCACCTTTTCGGAAGACGACATTGATGAATTTGTTATCCGCCACAGTGAGAAGATCCACAAGATGGTCATGGAAGGTCTTGGGGATATAAGGCAGGGGAGAACCTACACTGTTGATGAAGCGTTTGCAAGAGCCGATGATATGGAGAAAGAAATAGATGAAGATTAGAGTAGCGGATAGGGCTACCCATTGTCTTCTGAAGGTGACAAAGTCGGACAGGGAAAGAATAAGGAAAAAAATCAGAGAATTTGAGAACAAGCCCGACTTACTCGAAGCCAATCTGACAATTGAACAAGCCGGCATCTACAAGGATTTCTTCAAGCGGTACAGCGTGAAACTGGGTCACTTCAGGGTGGGTGACTGGAGAGTTATAGGGATTATAGAAAAAGATGTTTTCTACTCTGTCGGGATTGTCCCCAGAGGGGAACTGGACAAGGAACTTGCGAAAGTAACGAGGCAATTCCCTTTCTGATGTGCAATGATGTGCAATGACTTGCAGTGAGAAGAAGATCGTTTGAGTAGGACACTGTGACGGGAGAACTGGCAGAGCAGGCGGCAATACTGGTGGGGATGCTCACGCTTCTGGCGCTGATGTCGTACCTGCTGTCCAGGGTTTTAAGCGGGATTATCCGTACGGAGCGGCTCTTCTACCTGCTACTGGCCCCGGGGACTATCGTCCACGAGTTGTGCCACCTGCTTGCGTCCCTGGTCTGTTTTGTCCCGGTCTACGAGGCCCACCTGTTCCGGGTGAGAAGGTGCGAGGACGGCACGGTGCAGTTGGGGGAGGTCGTCCACGCGGATGTGGGGCCGATACGGAACGGGATCATAGGGATGGCGCCCCTGTTCGGCATATCCGCCCTCATCTATCTCAGCGCCCGCTGGCTTCTTCCGGAAGGCGGGGGCGCCGTTTCAATTCTTACCTGCGGCTGGACGTACCTGTTCCTTCTCCTCTCCTTCCTGCTGGCGCTTGGCCTGGCCCCCAGCGTGCAGGACCTGAAGAGCCTTCCCGCTTTCGTGGTTACGTCAGTAGTGCTGGGAACGGCGGGATACTTCCTGGGAAAGGAACTGTCGTCGAGGTACAACATCTCATCGCTCACCCAGAACGCCGTGCGCACTGTCAGGTCGGTGAACTCGGGCCTGGTGCTGGTCGCGCTGGCAATCGGGGCCACCTGCCTTATCGCGTTCCTGGCGGGGAGGCTTTTGAGGGCGACGAGGTAAGGGGTTCAGATGGATGCCGGCAGGTTGCCGGCGCTACGGGGTGGCATGTTGCGTTTATTGCGTTTGGTGGGGGGATGCCGCCAAGTTGCCGGCGCTACGGGTCGCGGTGCCCCCGCGGTGTCCGGTACTGCCCCCTGACAGGTGTCACGCCGTTCTGTTATGTTCTATGCGCAAGGCGCAAGACCCGGTAGCGAGACCGCTGCCTGTCCACAGGAGGGAGAACCGAGTTGACAACGTACTCACACAGCAGGATGGAGACGTTCAAGCAGTGCCCGCTGAAGTTCCGCTTCAGGTACATCGACGAGATCAAGAAGGATGAGGAGGGCATCGAGGCGTTCACCGGCAATCGCGTCCACGAGGCCCTGGAGATGCTCCTGGGGCTCGGGAAGGAGTCCGGCGGGGAGCCCGACCTCGAGAAGGCCGGGGAGCTGTTCCTCGCGAGCTGGGATGAGAAGTACCACCCCGCGGTGTTGATACGGAGGAGAAACATGGCCGCAGACGACTACCGGCAAAGGGGCCTCATGTGCCTGCGAAACTACTTCGAGATGGAGAAGGGTCAGGATTTCGGTGAGCTCCTGGACCTCGAGCTGTCCCTCTCCTTCAAGCTCGGGGACGCGGAGATGACCGGGGTGGTTGACCGACTTCAGAGAGACGGCGGCACCTACCATATTATCGACTACAAGACATCAAAGAGGGACATGACCCAGCGGGACGCCGACAGTGACAGGCAACTCGCGCTTTACGAGATAGGGGTCCGGCAGATGTTTCCCGACGCGAGTGCGGTAATCCTCCACTGGTACATGCTTCCCCACAGGAACGTTGTCGACTCCACGAGAAGTCCAGCCGAGCTCGACAGGCTGGGGCAAAACGTGCTCGCGCTGATAGAGAGGATCGAGAGCGCCACCGAGTTCCCCCCGGTCGAAACCCCGCTCTGCGGCTGGTGCGATTACCAGCGGGAGTGCGAGGAGGAGAAGGCGAGGCGACGCTAGCCCCGGGATGGGGGCGCGACGCGCGGATTATGGGTCGTTTCGGGCGGTGTCCCGCCTGGCCGGAAAGCCGGATTTGACGATTCCCATATCATCTTGTATTTTCAAATGGTGATGTAAATCATTGTGTGCGGGTAACGAGCGGCGCATCTGGATATCATTACACGGATGCTCCAATGGACCGACCGAGTGATGTGATATGCCTTGCGACACCCTGAGAAGCCGCTGTTCACGAAGGGTGGACGATGAGCCGGAGAGACAACCGCGACAACGACCTGACCGCTCTGGATGAGTTGATCGAGAAGATAACTGTCGACGCATACGGCGACGATGAAAAGTTATGGGCTTTTCGGCAGGCCTTCGAGGACGACGTCACCTTGCCGGCGGACGGGTTCGTCATTGGCGAACCGGTTTCGGTGGTCGAGGTCGACTATGACGGCAATGAGCGCCGTGGCCTGACGGCGAAATGCCGCCGGGAGGATGAATCCGAGCACGTGATCTCAGCTTCAGATGTGGTTTTCCCGGAGAGATCGAGCGGAGCACTGCATACAGCCGCCTACCGCAAGTGGCTCGGCCTCGACCCCTACCCCGCCGATGCTCCGGCGCCCCCGGGCAGAAAGCGAAGACATAAGGCCACGGCGGACGATCTCGACTCAAACGGCCCCGTCGAGCTCGTCGTTCTCTCGATCAAGGAGCGCGCCGCCCCCTGCCTCCTGCTGGGAAGCGACCGGGGCATCACGCTTCGCGCGACCCTGCTCCAGAACATGGTGCCCGGCGAGATTCTTACGGTCAGGCCCCGCAAGCAGTGGCGCTTCGCGGGCCACCCGTACCTGTCAGGGGAGATAGAATCCACCAGGATCGACGTGGGAGCGCTCGGACTCGTACCGCTGAGGCTCGAGGAGACGGGCGTGTGGGACCCGGGGGAACAGTACTGGGGCGAGGAAGACGAGCCAATCGAAGAGTGGGCCAGGTCGATCATCGCCCGCGGGCCGCGCCCGGAGTTCGAGATGGAGCAGGTTATGCCGGGGGCTGATCCCGACGATCCGTTCTCAGACCCAATCACCAAGTCAAACGACCTGAAAGACGCGGGTTTCCATGCAGAAGCGCACAAGATTCTTATGGCGCTCTGCCAATCCGACCTGCGCTGCCTCGACGCCCACTCCCATCTCGGCAACTTCCTCTTCGGCGTTATGTCAGAGGTCGCCGTTCGGCATTACGAGGTGGGCCTGCGTATCGGTGAGTTGTCCCTCGGTGGAGAGTTCGACGGCGTTCTGCCGTGGGGACATATCGACAACCGCCCGTTTCTGCGCTGCATGCACGGCTACGGGTTGTGCCTCTGGCACCTTGGGCGCTTTGACGAAGCCGAGTGCGTCTTCGACCGCATGCTCCGGCTCAATCCGTCAGACAACCAGGGGGTGCGCTTCGCGATAGAAGATGTCAGGGAAAGGACTGCATGGGAAGAGCGCCAAACCGAAGAGTCAGGGAGGCGAGAACGAAATGGACCTGGAATTCTTTGAAAAAGTCCCGTCCTGGGAATGGCCGGAGGGCGCCGGAGAGTTCTTCCTGGAGGTTCTCCAGGATGATCAGGCCGGTGAATCCGACCGAATCCTGGCGGCGGAGCTGGCGGGCGACTTCACCGTGATCAACAACGAACTGGCCGATGAACTGCTGTCAATCGTGCAAAGCGGCGATGAATCGGATGCACTTCGCGCCAGTGCGTCG
>JAHIMR010000057.1 GCA_018896525.1 Actinomycetota bacterium | reverse complement strand
GTTGAACCGGGAGGGTGAGGCATTCCGCTGTCTGGGTTGTGGGTTCTCTCACGACGCGGATTACGTGGGGAGCCTCAACGTGCTCTCACGGTTCACCGGGGAGCCTATAGTCCCCCGGAGCGTGAAACCGGAACTGGTGTTCGTGGAATAGAATTCCATGTTCCTGGTAACTATAATGAATCCTGATGCTCGTTCTCGAGGATGAGATTCCACGTCAGACTGTACAGCGAAGGCACGGGACCGGGAGGTAACGCAAGATGACGACACCGCAGGGCGAGCTCTTGAACGCAATCACGAACCCCGCCAGGGTGCGTATGGATACCTGGATGCGCGTCCAACGCGCAACCGACCGGCTCCGCCTGTCGCAGAAAAGTGGTGCAGACGCCTCCGAGCTGGCGGCACAGGTCGCCGAGGGGTTCAAGGAGCTGGAGCCGCTGGAGAAGTACTGGGTCTTTCCCGACAGCGGCATCTTTGCCCGGCTCAAGGAACAGCTGGATCACCATGACTTCGACCTGCTGTCCGAGAGCGTTCGGCTGGTGGTTCGAAACCTGCGCGAGCAGGGCGACCGGGCGAGCCTGTTCGGCAATCTGGACGAACTGGCCAGGGCGAACGGGGACGACCTCCTTACCGGCAAGCCCCATTACTTCACCATCTTACTGGTGGAGGACATCCCCGACCGGGACCTGGAGGTACTCAAGGAAACCCTGCGACTGGTGCAGGAAGAGGACCTCGCTTACCAGGTCCTGGCGGTGGATAACTTCGAGGACGGACTCATCGCCGCCCTGTTCAACTCGGATATCCAGGCGTGCGTGATGGGATACGACTTCCCGCTGTGGTCCGACGAGCCCTCCAACCTGCTGACCGGCTTCCTGGAGGAGTTCCGGGAGATGGAAGAGAACGAGCCGGGGGTCATCCACCGCGGGCCGGCCCTGGCCGAAGTGCTGCTGGAACTGCGGCCCCATCTGAACATGTACCTGGTGACCGGAAGGTCGACCACCGACCCGGGGGAATCAACCCACAGGATCTTCGACCGGGTCTTCATCGAGATGGACACTGAGCTGCACATGACGATATTACAGGGGGTACGCGAGCGGTACCAGACCCCCTTCTTCGACGCGCTGAGGGCTTACGCGGCGGAGCCGATCGGCAACTTCCACGCGCTGCCTATCGCCAGGGGGAACTCGGTATTCCACTCCCGGTGGATACAGGACATGGCAGAGTTCTACGGTCCCGAGATATTCATGGCAGAGACGTCTTCGACCTCGGGAGGCATGGACTCGCTGCTGGCCCCAACCGGTATTATCAAGGAAGCTCAGGATAAGGCGGCCAGGACGTGGGGTTCTCGGCAGACGTTCTTCTCCACCGGGGGAACCTCCACCTCCAATAAGATAGTGGTCCAGGCCCTGACCCGGCCCGGCGATATCGTGCTCATCGACCGCAACTGTCACAAGTCTCATCACTACGGGCTGGTTCTTGGCGGAGCCCATCCGCTCTACCTGGATGCCTATCCGCTGCAGCCGTACGCTATCTTCGGGGCGGTACCCCTGCGCACCATCAAGCAGCAGTTGCTCCAGCTCAAGAAGGCTGGCCGGCTTGACAAGGTGAAGATGCTTCTGCTCACCAACTGCACGTTCGACGGTATTACCTATAACCCCCGCCGGGTCATGGAGGAGGTGCTGGCCATCAAGCCGGACATCTGCTTCCTCTGGGACGAGGCGTGGTACGCGTTCGCCAACTTTACTCCCACCTTCCGGGTTCGCACCGCGATGTACTCCGCGGCGGCACTGGCCGAGCGTTACTCCAGCGACGCCTACCGGGACGAGTACGCGGCCTACAGAGAGAAGATGGACAACCTGGACCCTGAGGACGACTTCACCTGGCTGGACAACCGCCTGATGCCTGATCCGGACCTGGTGCGCGTCCGTGTCTACTCCACCCAATCGACCCACAAGTCGCTTTCCTCGCTTCGCCAGGGGTCGATGATGCACATCCACGACCAGGACTTCTCCCGCCTTGCCGAGGACTCGTTCCACGAGGCGATAAACACGCACACCAGTACATCGCCGAACTACCAGATCATCGCCTCGCTTGACCTGGCGCGCAGACAGGCGGACCTCGAGTGCTACGGCCTGCTGAACGATGTCTACCAGATCGCGCTGACCCTCAGGGAAAGGGTTGCGGCCGACCCGCTGCTCAGCAAGTACTTCCATATACTGACCCCCGGCGAGCTCATTCCGCCCGAGTTCCGCCAGTCGGGACTGGACTCGTACACCGATCGGGGGGCGACCGATGCGGAGTTGTTGGTGGAGTCGTGCGAGAAAGACGAGTTCGCGCTCGACCCCACGCGCCTGACCCTTTACCTGGCTGAAACCGGGTACAACGGCAACGAGTTCAAGGTAGACGTGCTGATGGACAAGTACGGTATCCAGGTCAACAAGACCTCTATCAACAGCGTCCTTCTCATCACCACCATCGGTGTCAACTGGAGCTCTCTCGCCTACCTGCTGGACGTACTGAAGAAGATCGCGGAGGATATCGAGAGCAAGCTGGAGGGAGCCGGCGCGGCGGAGCTGGCCATCCACAGGAAAAGGGTGAACGCGCTGACCTCCGACATGCCGGAGCTACCCGCTTTCAGCCACTTCCACCCCGTCTTCCGCCCCCACCCCGATACCCCCGAGGGCGATATGCGGAGCGCCTACTTCCTCAACTACGACGAGGAAAACCGGGAGTATATCATGCTGGACGACGCGCTGGAACAGGTGAGGGGCGGCCGCGAACTCGTGTCCACGACGTTCGTGGTGCCGTATCCACCGGGATTCCCCGTCCTGGTGCCGGGCCAGGTTATGAGCCCGGAGATCCTGGAGTTCATGCAGAAGCTGGATGTCACGGAAGTACACGGCTATCGGCCCGAATTGGGCCTATCGGTTTACACCGAGAAGGCCCTTGAGGAGTGGGGGATGAGGGCCGGGCCCGCGACGTAAGAGCCTTGAGACTCTACCGGGAGGTATCACTGATGACGAACAAGGGCCTGCTTAAAAAGGTGGTCGCCGACGAGCTGGGGGAACTCCAGGTGAACTGGGGTGTCACGGTGGTCCTCGCCGTCGCTTTCATCGGGACCGGGATAGCGCTGGTAGCTGGTGCTTTCGGTGGGCACGAGGGTGCCTACGTGACCAGGCCTCTCGGCATCAGTTTCATTGCCTTTCCGATCATCCTCGTGGTCGGAGCACTCGCGATTATGGGTGTCCAGAAAGGCCGCAGGGAAAGGATGGAAAGGAAAGGTATACCGGCGACAGCGAGGCTCATCTCAATCAAGACCACCGGCAGCAGGTTCGGGGTCGGCAGCTTCGGTGTGAAAATGGTGTTCGAGGTCATGCCTCCCGACGAACAGCCTTATCAGGTCAAGAAGAGAACCTTTTTAGGCGTGGCCGAGATGTCAGCATTCCAACCCGGGGCGGTTTTCCCCATCATTATAGATCCCGGGAACAAGAATAAGTTCATGTTCGACAACCGACCGCAGGAAACAAGCGTTTCCGTACCTCTCACCTTTCAGACCAATGGTCCCGGTGGTGGGCAGCCCGCTCCCGGCACGCAGTTCCTCCAGGGGCAGCAAGCGGTACAGCTGCTTCAGAGCCTGGGTCTAGGAGGCCTGGCGGGCGGTGCGAGCAACATCTCCGTGAACCTCAACACGGACGCTTCCGTCGCCCATCTCCAGAAAACAGGGGAAGCCGGGGGTCTAGCTGGGGACAGCCAGGTGCAGATGGCTGTGTCTTCCGGCGGTTATGACCATGTAAAGATACAAAAGATCATCGACCAGTGCGACTACGAAGTGCTCACACATGGGGAGACCGCTGAAGCGACGATCCTCGAGGTGAAAGAGCTCGGGATAAACGTTGCGGGAAACAGTCCAGCTGTGGAGATGCTCGTCGAGGTCCGGCCCGAGGGGCATGAACCTTTCAATGCTGAGGTGTCGGGATTCGTAAGTGAAGCCTCACGGCACAAGTTGCAGGTCGGCAGAAAACTCATGGTCAAGTTCGACCCCGCGGACACGACAAAGGTCGCGGTCTATCACACAGGCCCCGACGAGGACCAATACTCGAGACCAGGGAGTGGATAGAAAAGTGCAAACTCGAGGCGAGCCTTGTTGGCTCGCCTCTTTTTTCTTTCACTATTGTTTCTTTCGCGTCAGCCGCGAAGACAAGCGGCCGCTACGCCTGGGGCGGCTGCTGGTCGGGCGTCTGGAACTGCGGGGACACGGCTTGGACCCCCTGCTCGATCCCGAGTGCCTGGAGCAGTTGGTTGAACATCATGCCCGGCTTGTTCTGCATCACCATTCCGCCCGGGACGGCGGCGCCCGCGTCCAGCCTCATCTCCGTTGGGATCAGGCCCTTTGGCACTCCCGCCATTCTTGCTATCCCGCCACTCATCGCCCCCATCTGCGGCGGCTCCATCCATCCCTGGATCTTGTATCCCGTTTCAGTCTGATCGATTTCTACGCCGACAAACATCTGCATGCCCGAATCGATCTTGTACAGGCGGTGGGTGTCGCTTTGCTCCTGGGGCTGGCTGTTGTACTGCGCCGCCCAGGCATCAGCGATCTCCCAGACGTTCTTTTCCGTCTGGAACTCGACCACCGTCCTTCCGCCCAGGTCGCCCGTGGCATCCGCCATCTCTCCCATGCCCTTCTTGAACTTCTTCCCCATGAACCCCATGCCATTACCTCCTTGCAATGACCTTCACTGAGTGGACCGATTGCCTCCTCGAGCACTGAGCATTATATCACTGCTATACATCTATATCTTTATCATCTTCCAGACCACGTTCGTGGTCGCAAAGTCCCACGCGTTCTTGCCGTACCAGGGGATGACCAGGGCCAGGATAATAACGACTATTATCACGCCAACCGCGGCCAGCGCCGCGATTTTCCAGGCCTTCTCGCTCCGGTCTGGTCTCTCGAGTTCGGTCCAGTGCCCCATTTCGATAACTTCGAGGTTGGATATCCGGCTCTTCACGGTGTCATGGGCGAACGATGTCCTGCTCTCCGTGTTCCCCGGCACCCAGTAGATCCTGGTGGTGTCCGCCTTGCCTCCCACGGCTCCAGCGGACGCGGCGCCATTATAGGTGACCATCTTTATCGGTCCCGATTCGAGAGGCCTCCATATAAATAGATATCCCTGGAAGTGCGCCGTCTTGGGGATCACGGCCCTGGTCCCCTCCGAAAGAGCCCATAGCTTCTCGATCGTTTTTCTCAGGCACTCGGGGTCCGAGATCAACTTCGCCGCTATCGTGTCGGCCAGCAAATCGTTTTGCCTGTAGAGTATCTTCGTCTTCTTTCGGAGTCTCCTGTCGGCCAGGACTACTATCAGCGGTGCGAACAGGGGCATCAGGAATATGAGCAGGTAGACGTTTATGGCGATGGCCACAAGGACCACCATGAGCAGGAACAGTACGCCCAGCCCGAAACCCGCGTACTCGAATCCCGCGCTGCTCGACGCGAGGAAGTAATCGCCGAGGGCTATGTGTGCGATCTCGTGCGCCATCATCGCCTCTTTCTCGGATCGCGAGAGCCCGGCTTTCAAGGCTTCGGCGGTGACTCCGACGCCCGGCTTCCGCCCCTCGCGGAACGCGATGCTGTTAACGGTGGGGATGCCCAGCACCTCGAGGACCGGCGGGCTCATCCCCAGGCCCATGCTCACGCCCTCGAGCGCGCTGTTGAAGGATTCGTATTCGGCCCGGTCGTATTCCGTCTCCCTGTAGAAGTCCTTCAGGTTCCGGCGGACCCTCGAGCGGACCTGGGCGACAGCGAGCCCCGCGATCAGCACCAGGATCCCCACGGTTGCGAGGACGGCCGCTGCCTTGCTGACGTGGCTTATTGATTCAAAGAGCCAGCACCTGCCCTGCGCAATAGCAACTGTCAGCATTACCAGCGACAAGATGACTCCGAAGGCCAGCGGCGCGAGGATCGTTACCATCAACGCGAGAGAGCTGAACCTGTGGAAGCGAATGCGCTCAACGACATCAGTGCCCATGTCCACCACGCGAGGCGCCCCCCAGTAGATGCTATGGTTCGGCAGGTCGAGTCGTCACTTCAGTCTTCGAAAAGGCCCTTGTGGCTCGAAGGTTTTCTGTTCAATCGGACAGCATCGAGAGAACAATAACACAAATTCCCATGTTCTAACCGCCGCTTGCCAATTCCATCCGCGCTCCCGAATATCCCCCAAGAAAGGGAAACACCGCTGGCGCAAGGGAGGGATTCGAACCCCCGGAGCCCACGTGTGGCTCAGGCGGTTTTCAAGACCGTTGAAGTTCGTACCATCCTGTACCATCTTGGGGTTGGATTTCGGGGTTTTGGCCGATGAACTGAGGCCATGCGCGCCATTGACACGAGCCGATGTATACCTTAACATGATATTCGAAACTCCTTATTTTCGTATTGATGCGTGGGTAGGATCTCGGCGCAGCAGGGGATAAGTACCAGGTAGGCACGCTTATGAATCGCTTCTAATAACTAGAGAGTGAGGTACCATTAGAAATGGCCAGGAAACTCACCGCGCAGAAACGGGAAGACCTCATTAGAGCCGCCATCAAGGTCTTCAGGGAAAAAGGCTACGGGGAGGCCTCGGTCAAGGAGATCGTGGACGAAGCCGGCGCCTCCACCGCCACCTTCTACCGTTACTTCAAGACGAAAGACGAGATATACGTCGAGATAATAATGAACTTCATCGCGGGGTTCGGCGACACCTGGAGAAACACCTACCGGATGCTGAGCGAGAACGGCGGGGACCGGGAGGATACCCTTCGGATGGTCGCCGGCGGCTTCCGCGCGATCCTCGACTACTACAGGGAAAACCGCGACGTGGCCCAGGTCGTCTTTCGCCGTATCGTCCCCATCGACAAGCGGTTCGAGAAGCAGAGCGAGATGCTGGTTGACGCCACCATGAAACAACTGGAGGAAATCATCGGCGCCATCCAGTCTGTGGGCCTTGCCGGGAACATCGAGCCGCGGGTGGGCGCGGCAATAACCATCGGAGCGGTATTCGGCGTGGCAGTGGAATGCGTGCTCCAGGACGAGCGGGACGACGTTGACGAACTGGTCGACCAGGTCATGGAAGTCGTCACACACGGAATCGCCGACTCACCTTAGGCGATCTTAGTGCCCCGTTCCATGAATACGGTTAAGCACCGAGAGCGTGGCGCCGCTCCGGCAAGGCGCGCGACTCATGCGTACTCCTGTAGTACTTCGAGGGAGCGGAACGCAGCCGGAGTGGACGGGAGCGGCACTCGAATGCCAGCGTATTTATGGAGCGGGGTACTACAGTCCCTGCGCGGTTACTATCACCCCCGCGACTATCAGAATGAGCCCCAGCCATCCAATCCGGGTCACACGCTCCCCCAGCAGAAGCCAGGAGAAGAAAACAACGACCACGTACCCCGCGGCAATCATGGGATAGGCAATGCTGAGCTTCACCCTTGAAAGCACAAGCAACCAGAAGACCGCGGATACCGCGAACATCAGGACTCCGATCACAACCCAGTGGCTCTTGACAACCCGTATTACCAGGCCCTTGAAATCGGAAAGTTCCTCTCTCGTAACTTCCCCCACCTTCAGCATGCCGGCTTTCATTGACAACTGGCCCCCGGAGGCGAGGGCTACCGCGGTGACCAGAAGCAGGATGTTTATCGCCGTAGTTGACATGGACCGGCCTCCTATCGATCCGGAGTAAGCTCTTTGGCCACCACACCGGTCTTCAGACCCTGGGCGGTTACGGAAACCCCGGCGACAATTAGAACGACTCCGACCCAGCCTATCCACTGAACCGACTCGTCAAAAAGAAGCCAGGAGAAAGCGACCACGACAGGATATGCGATGGCTATCATGGGATAAGCAACGCTGAGTGGCACCCTTGAAAGGACCACCAGCCAGAAGATCGCGGATATCAGATAGAGAAGAACACCTACCACGACCCATACGCTCTCCAGAACCCTGACTGCCAGGTCTCCGGGATGAGCCAGGTCCTCGCCGGCGATCTCCCCCACCTCATTCATGCCGGCCTTCATGGCAATCTGTCCGGTAGCGGCAAGAGTAACGCACAAGATCAGCAGAAGCACGTTGACCACGGTCTTTGACATGTCCGAATCCCCCCCTCCTCTTGTTCCGCATATCCATGCATGCATTTTTCCTTAAACTCTGATGTCATCCTTCCCTCTTTGACATTCCTGTGTACCCGATACCCCGATAGATTGTAGGTGTGACAAGTATTTCACGCCAAGTTCACACCAAGTTAACTCCCGCCTCTCATCCTCCACCTGAAGGAAGGGGACTTCCCGGCGGGGTTGTTAACAGAATCTGATTATTCCATCATCTCAGGAAGCCACAATATCTTGTCACACACCGTTCCAACATCAAAGCAGGTGGACGATGGACGTTAGAGAATGCGGATGCGAGAAGTGCGACAACCTGCTGGAGTTCTCAAAGCGGTTCCAGACCGGGGGTCGTGCGGGCGGCATCTCTTTCGAAGGCGATGGCCGAACGGCTTTGCATGCCCCCGCTGTGGTGGGATTGAATACCACCTCGTCTTCACGCGCAACCTGTATGAGTGCCGCTACTGCCGCCATCAGTCTTCCCTCACCGCGGGTACCGTTATGGATAAAACGAGGACCCCCCTTCGCGTCTGGTTCTTCTGGATCTTTCTCATGGCGAACCAGAGGACCGGCCTGTCCGTACCGGGGGCGTCCCGCATGCTCAGAATCCCGCACGACAGGGCGCGGCGCATCTGCCACAGTCGGGACGCCGCTTTCCGTATAGCGTTTGGCAGGGTCCTGTCATAAGTGCGCACGTGAACATCTTCGCTCCCTCCTCTTCCATCTCCACCACCCGACTATTGGATGCTACTCGAGCCGCGCATCGCTTCAAAGTGGATGCTTCAGCCCATGCCCAAACACAAGATGTGCTTTATTCCTGAGCGGATCGGGGAATCGTCATAACTCGATAACAGGGGTTGCCTATTATGGTATCGAGACTCGAGCACGGGAGGCGAGGTAAAAGGACGGCAAGGAAGTGGTAGGATGAGAGCTTGAGGGTCCACCGCCGGGGAACCGGGGGGCCGTCGAGTGACCCGCCCGGACCGAGAATCGCTCGATAATAGCCTGAGCCGGGCCCCACGCCCGGTGGGAATAGACGGCAACGATGAACGAAAAAATACTCGTGGTCGATGACGAGAAGAAGATAGTGAAGATGGTCAAGAACACCCTCGAGAACGAGGGTTACGTCGTTTTGGAGGCAAGTGACGGTGAGGCGGCGCTCGAGCTTTTCCGCGAGGAACGCCCCGACCTGGTGGTCCTCGACATACTGATGCCCCGCATGGACGGCTTCGAGTTCTGCAGGCGAGTGCGGGAGACCTCGAGAACCCCGATCGTCATCCTCTCGGCGAAGCTCGAAGAGGACGACAAACTCGAGGGCCTGGGGCTGGGAGCGGACGACTACATGACCAAGCCGTTCAGCCCGCGCGAGCTGGTCGCGAGGATCCGAGCGGTGCTCAGGCGGCACAAGGCGGCGACCGATCCTCGCGAGAATCGCATCGTGCGGGGCCCGCTGACCATCTGGCCCGACGAGCATCGATTGGAGATCAACGGGGAGTACGTCGCGATGACACCCACCGAGTTCGGAATCCTGCTCGCCCTCGCGAGGAACCCGGGACGCGTCTTCTCCAGGCGCGAGCTAATGGAGGCGGCGCAGGTGGGATACTTCGAGGGCTATGAGAGTACCGTGGACGCTCACGTGGGAAATATACGGAGAAAGGTCAGCGACAGGGAGAGCGGGTGGAGTTTGATTGAAACGGTCTACGGGGTCGGTTACAGGCTCGGGGTGGAGGAGAAAGATTAGCCTCAGGACGAAGCTCTTCCTGGTGATCCTCTTCGTGGCGCTCGTGTGCGTCGTCACTTCGGCTTTGCTCTCGAAAGCGCTCACCGAGAGGCAAATCGAGAAGTCCGCAAAGGAGTACGAGGAGGAGCTCGGTCTCACCAGCTCTTCCCCGGGCCTCCCGACGCCGCCGCTCCCCCCCAAACCGAGGTACATGACGCTGAGCTTCGTTCTCGCGGGGCTCCTCGGCCTCGTCCTCGCGCTCGTACTGAGCTACACGATCGCGGGAAGGATATCGCGCCCGCTCACCGGCCTGACCTCCGCGGCCAGGAAGATAACCTCAGGCGACTACGGCGAGAAAGCCCTTATCGGAGGCGGCCGGGAAGTGAAGGAGCTCGGGGAGGCGTTCAACACGCTCACCGAGGAGCTCGAGCGCAACGAGGAACTCAGGAAGAACATGGTCACGGACATAGCGCACGAGCTCAGAAACCCGCTCACCACCCTCAGGGGCAACCTCGAGCTGCTGGAGGACCACAAGATTGAGTCCGACGACGAGACCGTGGGCTCGCTCATCAAGGACGCGGAGCTGCTGACCCGGCTCGTGGACGACCTCAGGCAGTTGTCGCTGGTCGAGGCGGGGCAGCTCGAGCTCGAAATGGGATTGATCGATATCGCCGATACCCTCTCGAGGGTTTGCCAGCGCCTGGGGCACGAGGCGACTTCGGCCGGGATATCTATCTTCGTCGAGACTGAGCCCATGCTCCCCCGGGTGAGCGCCGACCGCACCAGGATCGAGCAGGTCCTGGGGAACCTCGTCGGGAACTCGCTCAAGCACACCCCGGAGGGCGGCACTGTCCGCGTGGCCGCTGCCCTGAGAGACGGCGACATCGTCTTCTCCGTAGAGGATACCGGACCGGGGATAGAACGCGAGGAGCTCCCATACGTCTTCGAGCGTTTCCACCGGGCCGACAGGTCGAGGTCCCGGGAGACCGGCGGTGCGGGGCTGGGTCTAACTATAGCCAGGGGCCTGGTGGAAGCCCACGGGGGTCGTATCTGGGCCGAAAGCGAGGTGGGCCGCGGCACCTCTATCTTCTTCACCCTGCCGGTTCCAGTAGTCGAACCCGGGGACGCTCATCACCCGTACTAGGAAGGGTGGCGGCTAAGTACCCCATTCCATAAATACGCTTGCATTCGAACGTCGATGCATCCGCACCTGCCGCGTTCCGCTCCCTCGCTGTACTCACGGAGTACAGCTCGGTCGCGCGCCTTGCATGAGCGGCGCCTCGGCGCTCTCGGTACGACACCGTATTTATGGAACGGGGCACTAATTCGACTCCACGGCGAGTTCCCCGCCGTGAGCGCGGCGGGTGGGAGCCCTGAAACCGAGCGTATCGAGTGCGATCCGGAAGAGAACGGTCGCAACGAAGCGCACACCGACGAGGCCTCTTATCGACGACGTGCCGTGCGTGCGGCTCCGCATGACGACCGGCACCTCCATCCATCTGATACCCGCTTGGTACATCAGGACAAGGGATTCGCTCTCAGGGTAATCATCAGGATAGTTCGCCGCCAGGAAAGACAGGGCGCGCCTGTTCATTGCCCTGAACCCCGAGCTGGTGTCAGTGGCCTTTCGGCCGGTCGCGAGGGATACCGCTCGCGAGAGAACGCGCGTTCCGAGTCTGCGAACGAACGGCGGCTTGTAGCCGTCGGTCCCGAGGAATCGCGAGCCTGTGACCACGTCGGCCGACCCTTTCTCGAGCGGCCCGAGCAGGACCGGGATGAACGAGGGGTCGTGCTGCCCGTCGCCATCGACCTGCACCGCGTAATCGTAGCCGGACTCGAGCGCGAAGAGCATCCCCGTCCTGACGGTTGCTCCTATCCCATGGTTATGACGGTGGCAAAGCACGGCCGCCCCCGCGCGGCGCGCCGCGGCCGCCGTACCGTCCTTCGACCCGTCGTCGATCACCAGCACGTCGAGGGACGGCGCGGCCTCCTTCAACTCCCTGACGACCGTTCCGATGCAACCGGCTTCGTTGTAGCAGGGCACGATGGCGAGCGCGCCTCCGCGTCCATTGCGTTCGTGCGGCCCGTCGCCGGTACTACCCGATTCCCCGTCGGCTGCAGGCCGGGTTTCGCCGTCACCAGGGGATACCGGGGACCTCCTGAACCAGTCGACCCCCGCGGCGGCGAGCGCGAGGCCCAGCAGCGCGAACACGACGTACCAGGGTATGACCGCGCCGGCTTCGCCGGTCCTGGAAGTCGCGGACGGGTTGACATAAAGCTCGTAGTCTCCGGCGGAGCCGATAAGCTCGTATCCGGAGAGATCCAGCTCTGTCTGGGCCTGCTGGGTCGCCTGGCCGTGCCCGGCGGTCGGTAACTCCGGGATTGAAGGGACGGAACCCGAGGATGCGGGCGCCGGAGAAGCGGGACTGGAGGACTGCGACGGCGGAGGAAACGGAGCCGACGAGCTCGATCCCTGCTCGGAAGAAGGAGGCTGGCTGCGCCGGGACAGGATTAGGAGGTACGCGTCCTCGACCTGGTTTTCCTTTACCTCGAAAGTGTGCGATATTCCTATTTCTTGTACATACCAAGGGACCAGTAGGTACGCGTCCTCGACCTGGTTCCCCTCGCTTTCGGGCTTCACCTCCTGGAACATGCCGCCCGTGGACGACCGGCCCGTTAGCGCCGTCAGCAGGTTCCCGAGGCTCGGGTCCGGGCAGAAGAGGATCTGGTCGGGCTCGCTGTTCTCCTCGATGAGCCCCGCGAGCTCCTCCACCTCAGCGCTTGCCAGCGGCTCCTCCAAGAGCGACTGCTGCTCGTTCCCGCTGCTGTCGCCCAGCAGGCCGAGGAGCGTGGTCGATCTGAGCCTGAATACTCCGGTTCCGGTCGGCGGCTCAGCGCCGTCGGACCCCGACTGCTCGGGCTGGGTGCCGACCGGTGGCCGGGGCGTCGCCTGGTCGCCACCGTCCTCATGGGGAGAGGAGCCGCCGGTCGCGTCCGTCGTCGTAGATTCGTCGCCTGGCGGCGTTGTGGAAAGTCCCTCCGTTGACTGCCGCGATCCGGTCCCCTGGGTCGGCGAAGGCATCTGCGACTTGTTACCGGTCGAGATGACGGGGTCCACGAACAGGAACAGGGCCACGATCGCCGCCATTGGCACGGCCACGAGCGCGAGTGACCAGGTCCTGCCTCGCAGGCGCTTCGATGCCCTCTCCCTCAGTGCGTCGTCGAGGGAGGCCAGGGCGACCGCGCCGAGCATGGCGAGCGGCAAGAAAACGTGGGCGTCCCAGAACCTGTCGGAGTAGAAGAACGCCATCGGCACCATTGCGATGAGGAAGCTCGGGAGCAGGTAGTACCGCCCCTTCTTCCGGTAGCAGAGGTAGGCGCCGGCGAGCGCCACGGCCCACAGGAGGCCGTGTATCGTGACCCCACCCGAGGTCGTGGTGCCGGAGAGGCTCAGCGAGTTGTAGTTGGCAAGGATGTAAATGCCCCACGGCAGCCAGAGTACGTAGGCGCCGGCGAGCACCTCGGCGGTTTCCTTGAGGAGCCCGCGCCTGTGCATCGCGTAGACAAGCAGCGCAAGGGCAATTACGTGGCCCAACACCAGGTGGCTGTAGAGAGCGAGCGCGAGCAGCACGCAGGCCGCCACCTTCCTGTCTCTCTCGAAGGCGACGAAGTCCAGCGGCGCCAGGATGAGAACGAGCGTGGCCGCGTTCGTCACGGACGCCTGCCAGAAGAAGATGTACACCGACGAGAGCAGTACGGCACAGTAGAACGCGGCCTTCTTCGAGAACAGTTTCTTCACGCCGTACCAGTTGGAGAGCAGTAGTAGTGGAAAGCCACTGAAGCTCACGATGCGCCCGACCGTGGTGATCGAGAGCCCGCACCAGTTCATCGAGTACATGATCACGTGGAGGAACGGAGGGTATAGCTGGGCCCTTCCCGCGGGGGCGTATTCCCAGAAGGCACGAAGCGAGACGCCGCCCGCCATCGAGTAGCCCTCGGTCACCCCCATGTGGTAGTAGATGTCCCTGAAGAGCGGGAACTTGTCCCAGTAGGTTAGCGCGAGCGCCACGATGATCGCGATCAGGCTTATTGACAGCAGGTCGTATGTGTCGAACCGCCCGGCCAAGCCGCGCCGCCCCGGCAAGGAAGCGGCCGCCGCGCGCCCGTCGTCCCTCCTCGATCCGTCCTTCTTGCTTTTCCAACGATCCAGTATTGCTTTCATGGGCTCATGATAAGTCGCGCGTATTGCGAAGCATGTAAGAGAAATCTCATATTCTGTTAAAAAGTGAACGTCGGTGAGACCGGCGACCTCGAACTCTATATCTGCCTCAGGTGACAAGGAGTTGATCAAGGCGGGTCGCAGCCTCGACCCGTTTCGTCATAAAAGATTCCCCGATCTGCTCAGGAAGCCACAATATGTTGTCACACCCTGCTGCTATGCTATGAGAAGTAGGGTGATTACCGTGAGAAACGGCGGATACGAGAAAATGAAGTGCTTCCTTGATTTTACCTAGGCGTTCCCGACCGAGGAAGCGTGGGCTTCTTGATGGTCGCCACATCGAAGACCATCTGGAGGAATTTCCGGGGGCTGGAGAACATGTCCATGACGGCCGAAGGTTCAAAGCCCCCGTGCAGCATGCAGTTGATGCACCTGGGATTGCCGGACTTGGGCCCGTACTTCTTCCAGTCGGTGGTCTCGATCAGTTCCTGGTAAGTCGCGGCATAGCTTCCCTCTGCCATCAGATAACAGGGGCGCTGCCAGCCGAAGATGGTGCGCGTGGGGACACCCCACGGCGTGCAGTCATAATCGCGCTTGCCTTCGAGGAAATCCATGTAGAAGGGGCTGTGATTGAAGGCCCAGCCTTTCTTGCGCCAGTTCCGGAGCGTCTCACGGAACCAGGCCTTGGTCTGCTCGTTCTTGAGGAATAGCTCCTGTTTGGGCGCCTTTTCATAGGCATAGCCGGGAGAGAGCATCATGCCGTCGAGACCCAATCCCATGCATTCATCGAACCACCTGCGGTACTCGGCGGAGGATTCGCACTGGAAGATGGTCGTATTGGTCATGACATTGAAGCCTTCAGCCTTGGCCTTGCGGATCCCCGCGATCGCGGTCCGGTATACGCCTTCACGGCGGACGATGCGGTCATGGATCTCTTCGGGCCCGTCGAGGTGAATGCTGAGGGTGAAAAGGGATGAGGGGGAGAACTTGTGGAGCTCGCTCTCGAGCAGCAGTGCATTCGTGCAGAGATAGACATGCTTGCCGCGTTCGATCAGCCCCGAAACGATCTCCGGCATCTGTTCATGCACCAGCGGCTCGCCTCCCGCCACGGAGACCACCGGGGCGCCGCATTCCTCCGCCGCCTTCCAGCACTCCTCGGGAGTCATTCGCTTCCGGAGAATATCCGGGGGATACTGGATTTTTCCGCAGCCGGCGCATTTCAAATTGCAGGCGAACAAAGGCTCGAGCATCAGGACCAGGGGATACTTCTCAATGCCCCGCATCCGCTGCTTCATGATATAGCGGAACATCTTCAACTGCGTGCTTAGCGGCAGAGCCATTGACCCGTATTTCCTATCCGGTATTTACCATTTGAATCTCTCGATTCCAATATTACCATTGTTGAAGCGATGTCTAACCGGGTAGGCGCGCTGTTTCATCCGGCGATGTGCGGAACTAACGTACTCAACGCTTCTTATTAATAATGAAGCGGCGGTAACGGCCGAGGGCCATGAGGGGGAAGCAGTTTCGGTAGCCGTGGTAGCGCAGGTAGTAATGTCCCGGGAAACCGGTGGCTGTATGCTCCTCCTCGATCCACTCCCCGATCTTCTCCTGGCGGTCCAGGAGGTACTGGATGCCGCGCTTAGCAGTATCGGAGTCGGTTTCGCCGGCACTCATGAGGCCGAGGAGCGCCCATGCGGTCTGGCTGGGGGTGCTCACGCCCCGGCCGCGCAGGGACTTATCCACGTAGGAGTCGGGGCTCTCGCCCCAGCCGCCGTCGGGGTTCTGGTGCTCTTCCAGCCACTTAAACGCCCTTCGGATGTAAGGTGCCTGCATATCCTCGCCCACCTTCTGGAGCCCGCCGAGCACGCCACAGGTGCCGTAGATGTAGTTCACGCCCCAACGGCCGAACCAGCAACCATCGGACTCCTGCTCGCTGCGGATGAAGTCGATGCAGCGGCGCACCGGATCGGAGTCTTTGTTGTACCCGAAGTTCCCAAGCATCTCGAGGATTTTACCGGAGATGTCTACGGTAACGGGGTCGAGCATGGCGCCGTGGTCGGCGAAGGGGATCTTGTTCATGAGTTGTAGGTTGTTGTCCAGGTCGAAGGCGCCCCAGCCGCCGACCCGGCACTGCATGCTGAGAATCCATTCGCGGCCCTTCTCCACGGCGGCCTTCTTCTCCGATTCCTTCTCGTCCATCCGCACGCCGTCAAGCGCGAGGATAACCGCCGCCGTGTCGTCGTTGTCGGGGAAAAAGTCATTGTCGAACTCGAAGCACCAGCCGCCTGGGCGGCCGGCCCTGTTCTTGACCGCCCAGTCGCCGTAGCGGCGGATCTGACGCGGGAGCATCCATTCGGCGGCTCTACGCAGGCGCCCGTCATCCT
>JAHIMR010000056.1 GCA_018896525.1 Actinomycetota bacterium | reverse complement strand
GGGTCGCCGTACATGGAGCGCTCGGCGATGACCGGCAGGGTGGAGGTCACCATCGTGGAAACCTCCCAGGCACCCGGCACCGTGTAGCCGACGTTGTACGTCTGGCGAGAGTTGGCGGGCAACGTCTCGGAGGGGCCGTCTACTGGGCCGTCGGGTGTCATGTACGTCAACGTCACCTCGGTCGGTACGGTGTTCGGGTTCTGTACCAGGACCCAGGTCTCGAATCCAACGTTCGTACACCCCTCCGCCAGGTACCATTTCGTTGAGGGCACCGATACCCCTATGGAGTCGTGGCCCCAGGTGCGGTGGTTGCCGTACATCGACCTCTCGGCGATAACCCCCTCGTCCGATGTGACCGTGGTGGAGACTTCCCAGGTGTCCGGGACGTTGTCCCCCACGTAGAATGTCTTGCGCGAGTTGGCGGGCAGTTCCTCGGTCGGCCCCGTCACAAAGCCGTCGGGGGTCATGTAGTTCAAGGTCACGGTCGCCGGTACGTTGTTGGGGTTCTGCACCAGCACCCACGTCTCGAACCCCCCGTTGGTGCACCCCTCGGCCAGGTACCATTGCTTCGACGGCGACCGGGTTCCAATGGAGTCGTGCCCCCAGGTGCGATTGTTGCCGTACATCGACCTCTCGGCGACCACGTGCCTGTCGGCGGTAACCAGGGTCGACACGTCCCAGCATCCCGGCACGGTATCCGCCACGTTGAACGTCTTGCGCGAGTTGGCGGGCAGCGTCTCGGTCGGCCCCTGTTTTGCCCCTTCCGTGGTCATGTACATCAGGCTCACATCGGCGGGCTCATTGTTGGGGTTCTGCACCAGCACCCACGTCTCGAACCCCCCGTTGGTGCACCCCTCGGCCAGGTACCATTGCTTCGACGTTACCGAGGTGCCGATGGAGTCGTGGCCCCAGGTGCGGTTGTTGCCGTACATCGACCTCTCGGCGATAACCGGCTCATCGGATGTGACCATTGTCGACACGTCCCAGCAATCCGGTACGACATCCGCCACGTAGAACGTCTTTCGCGAGTTGGCGGGCAGTTGCTCGGTCGGCCCCTGTGTCGCCCCATCCGGGGTCATGTAGGTGAGGCCCACGTTAGCGGGCCGGTTGTTGGGGTTCTGCACCAGGACCCAGGTCTCGAAACCGCCGTTGGTGCAACCTTCAGCCAGGTACCAGAGTTGCGACGGGTTCGGTACCCCCACCGAATCGTGGCCCCACGTCCTGGAGGTGACCGCCGGGACCGACCCCCCGGTCCCCACACCACCGATCCAGTCGCTGTAGGTACCGTAGGCGTCTGTACTACCTGCTACCGACCCCATGGCGGTAACCTGGATGTCATCGGTGCTCCCGGTTTCCATCGGCCTCAGCGTCCAGCTCGCCCGGCCGCTGGAGCCGGTGGCGTCTATCCCCGGTATCGCCCGGCTGGCCTCTCCGCCCACTATCTGGTAGGACGAAGACATCTGCAGCGTGGCGGTGGCCCCGGTACAGGGGAACTGGCCCTCCAGCGGATTCGGGCCACGGTAGGAAACCGAGGCCTCCACCGTGAACTCCTGGCCCGCGTAGACGCTCGCCGGCTTGGTGATGCTGACCGACCACGGGGCGGCGATCATCCCCCAGCGATCTGAGTAATCCCACAGCGAATCAACCAAGAACGTCTGGTTGAAGTGTTGATCGGGCCCATCCCACGGTGGGGTGTACCAGGGATCGTGCACTATAAACTCATCAAGCGAGTCGTTATATCCCTTAACCAGCCTGAAGTGGCCGGTCGAGGGCGGGGTGTCGTAGTAGGTGAGGATAAGAACCGGGTAATCCTGCGCTACCAGGCTCTTGAGGTCCGTATACCGGGAGTCGTAGAGTGAAGAGCCGTCCTCCCAGTACTCGTACGCGGCGCCGTAGCCAAGTGCCCTGGCGGTGTAACCGTGAAGTCCCGGGTCTTGTATGGATGCGCTATTACTGGAGAACTGGGCTGACCTGAACAGCTCGGAATTGAAACAACCGTTCGGGGACTTTGTGTTCGAAACCCCGGCTATCTCGGACTGGCTGATGTCGGGCCCTGAGTAGTCGAACACCATCTCCAGACAAGCGGCCCCGCACCAGACACCGTCCTCCTGCACGTGATACGGAACGCCCTCGATGTCGTAAGCGGCCGGGGCGCCCCCCGCCCTTGTCACAGGTGTTTCGGGTTCGGCTGCTACCTCGCCGATGCCTCCCCGCGGGTGGTCCCTCTTGTTCTCCCCTTCGGATGCAGGCTCTTTTACGCGAGAAAACGTAACGTCGGCAAGAGGAGGGGCTTCAAAAAAAACGGGCAGGTAAACATCGTTAATCGGCAGCTCCCCGGGGAGGTCGAAGAACCAGTAGACGACCTTGTCCGGCGCTACCCTCGCCTCGGGCGCCGGCAGATCGATCGGAGTCCCTCGCCGTTCGAGAAATCCGCGTACCTCCTCGATCGCTTCTCCGGCGTCAACCAGCGGGAACTCCGGCAACTGATACCGCGGGGAGTACCTGGTCCAGGTCCCGGTTGTCGCGCTCACCCCTATCGTGGAAACCACCTTTCCGCCGCTGTTAAGCACCGGCACCAGGTACTGCGAAGGATTTCCGTCACAGGAGCATACTAATAGAGGTTTACCGGGAACCGCACCTTCCCAATCCGGTGCCGTGCCTGGCCGCACATCACCGGCCTCGGAAGCGCTCACCACCCTCGAGATAAGGTTTGCCGCCTCGGCGCGGGCTTGCGCGGGAGACACCGCCGCCCCGCCTTCCCCCGCCCGGACAAGCGACGCGGTGGAAAGAGTTATGACCAGGACAACTGCCAGGGCCGGCAGCGTTCGCTTCCCCGAGTTCGGCAAACCCATCGATCTCATCCGGCTCCCCTCTTCAGATCTCTACGCGTTCTTGACCCCCCACAGGAACAGGCACGGCAGACGCCCCTCGACGTCACCCGCCGACGCCGCGCGAGCGAACGCCATGACGGCGCTCATGACCTCGTCCTCGGTGACCCTGCGCCTCAGCACCGGCAACGCGGCCATCTCATCCGGGAGGTCGTGAAGGTACTCACCGGCTACCTCCTCCAGGCTCATGCCCTCGAACGTCACCCTGTAGTGGACCACCAGCGACTCCACGCCGCCGAACTCGACGTCGAACGCGTGCCTGAGCCTCTCGCGGTCCGGTGGCCACGGCTCCCGCTCCTCTGAGAGGATTCGCTCCAGTCGGAGGAAGCCTTCGAGCGAAACGCCCTCATCGACCTTCCATGCCATCTCGCCTGCCATCGGCTCGAAAACCGAGAACCGGCCTCCCGGCGCCAGCACCCTGAACATCTCCGATGCCGCCGCGTCCAGGTTCTCCGTGTATGTCAGCGCCGAACGGCATACCACGGCGTTATGCTTCCTTGACTCCAGCGGCAGGTCCTCCATGCGCCCGTCAACGGCCAGTACATTCCTGGTTTTCATGGTATCACAGCGCCGCCGTAGCTCTTCCAGGCAACCTGGGTCGGAGTCAACCGCCACCACGATGCCGCCCGGACCCACAGCGCGCGCCGCCTTCACCGCGAGCAGACCGTGCCCGGCGCCAAGGTCCACCACGCTGTCCCCGCGTGCGAGCCGCGCCTTGTCCAGGACCCGGTCCGCTATCCGGTCGAGCAGAGCGGCCGACGGCGTTCCACCGGCCTCCTCCTCCAACTGTTCGAGCCACTCGTCCCAACTGCCGCGCCGGTAACCGCCGGTCATGTTATAAGGCTGCTAACCAGCATCGCGGAGGCGGTCGCCTGCTCTGTGCCCACGCCCCTGGCGCCGGCGTCACACCCGACGGCCCAAAGGCCCTCGACCGGGAGCTTTGGGTGGGGCTTCCGGGAGCCGACCTGCCCGGGTATCTGGGCCAGGCCAATGCAGTCGCCCTTCCCCTTTCGGGTGATGCGGTTGGTGTCCTTGTTGGTTATCCGGCTCTTCCACAGGAGGTTCCTCTCTATCCGGGGGAAGAACGAGAACAGCTTTTTCTCGCCAATATCCAGCATCTTCTGGCTCCTCTCCTCCTGGTCCACCTCGTTTGAGGTCGGAACGCCCATGATTATCAACTGGCGCCCCACCGCCGCCAGGGTCGGGTCCCACTCGGTGGGCATGGGCACGAACAGGAAGGGATCTTCGGGGAGCCCGTCCGAATCGTCGCAGTAGGCGAATATCTCGTCGGGCTCCACCTGTGGTATCGGGAAGAACGAAGGGGCCTTCAGGTCAACCACCCTGCGCTCGAGGGCCAGCTTGGTGGCCAGCCACGAGTAGGAGAGCTTGAGCCCTTTCACGTACTCCACGTACTCGGCGGGGAAGCTATCCTCTCCGGCAATCTCCACCGTCCTGTGAAGCCCGGCGTTGGAGACCACCACGTCTGCGGCGTACGTCTCTCCATCCGAGCCGACGACCCCGGTCACCCTGCCGCCCTCGACCACTATCTCCTTGGCCGCCACCCCCAGCACCAGCCGCCCACCGTCGCGCGTGAAAGCCCTCAGGAAAGAGCGCGGCACACCAATCGCCCCACCCCTGGGAACCCCCAGTGTGCCGTGGCGGAAGATGCCGGAGACCGCGCAGATGAACTCCCCCGCCGACGACTTGTCGTACGGCACCACCAGCAGCAGCATGCTCAGACAGTTCATCGCCCGGTGCACACCGCTGTCCTCGGTGAACTGGTAGAGGAACTCCCGGACCGTAACCTCGTCATACTTCTCCACGAACGCCGGGCTGGCTCTCCTCATCCACGCTATCTCCTTCAAGAGGCCCGCCACCCCGAAGCTGTTGACCGAGCGTCGCAGCGTGTTCAGGATATCGATCCTCTGCCGCCCGGTGATCCCCGCCACTGCAAGCTCCCTCAGCGCGGAGAAGCTGGTGTACTTCTGGTAGAGGTAGAAGACCCCGTTATCGTTCATCCACATCGACTCCGAGGGGTTGCTGACAAGCCACGGCTGGGCCACCCCCAGTTCGCGCGCCACCTGCCCGTGCGGGCCGGAGGGGCCGGTGGCGAACATGTGGACCCCGGTGTCCACCATGAACCCGTTCTCCTCGAACGTGGAGCACCTGCCCCCGATGAACCTGTTCTGCTCGAGGATGGTCACGTCCATCCCCCTGCCCTGAAGCAGGGCCGCGCAGGCGCTGCCCCCCGGCCCCGTCCCTATCACCACGACCTTCTTCTGCATTTGACCTCCTCGCTTGATAACCACCGGCCCGCGACCGGCCTGCCGGGCTACTCCCCGGCCCTCTCACAGTTACGCCAACCGGGCATCGCCCTCTTCACCACCTCCGCCGCCGCGGGGTACTCTGACAACCGGGTAATGCCCTCCCGCAGCATCAACCGGTGCAGCCAGTGGGGGGCCATGTTGCCCATCTTTTTCATGAGGTACGCGCTCCTGAACGCGGAGGTGGCAAGCTTGAACTCCTGATAAGCCCGCGCCTTGTCCTCCACCGCCATCGCCGCTATCTTCCCCGAGACCAGCGCCCCCAGCATACCGAAGAACATGTACGACTCCATACAGCCGGCTAGTGTCCCGGCAAGTATCTTGTCGCCGGCGAAGAGGCGGGGGTTGTTTACGTGCGCCGCCGGGACCGGGAACGTGAAATGCTCCCACTCATCTAACTCGATCCCCTCCGAGACGAACGCCTGCTCGGTAAATGCGTGAAGGGTGTCCTTGCCGATCGGCCTTCGCTGGAATACGTGGGCGAACTGTATCCCGTTCACCGAACAGGTGTAGGCATAATCGGAGGTGAACCGCCCGTGGTAGATCGTCACGTGGCTGGCCGTATCAGCGGGAACCTTCCGCCGGGTTACGAAATGGAACGAGGTGAGGTACGGGACGCGGAGCGCGTCGAACCCCTCGAAGTAGAGGCCGGTTGCTATGATGGTGTCCGGGGGGAGCTTGGCGGTGTCGTCGTTGGATATCACCGGGTGATTGAACTCGAACTTCACTCCCTCCTCCACCGCCAGCCCGTAGAGTAAGCTGTCGAGCGACGTCCGGCGCGGCCCCCTCTCTATCACCACCGAGGAGAGGGCATTCATGTCCACCGGGACCATCTCCCCGTATATCACAGCCCTCCCGGCTCCAAAACGGGCCACCGCCGGTGAGATATCAATCCCCGTGTAGTCGGCCAACCGGGGCAGATCGACCGGGGTGCCCTCAGGGGAAGGGTGATACAACGGAGAGCCGCCGACCCTTGATTCCCTCTCCAGGACCAGCACCTCCCGGCCCTCGCGCACCAGGTTGATCGCGGCCACCAACCCGGCAAGTCCCGCGCCCACCACTATGTTCTCGGCCACTCCTACCACCTCGCTGTTCCATCGTGCCCCGTCTCACAAATACAATGGCATTCGAACGCCGCTGCATCCACTCCGGCTGCGTTCCGCTCCCTCGAAGTACTACAAGAGTACATCTCGGTCACGCGCCTTGCCGGCGCGGCGCATCGACGCTCTCGGTGCGTCACCGTACTTATGAGACGGGACAGTAGTTGATAGTGCTATTGCACTGTCCGGTCATTGACAGTTACACTATATAATAATAATCTTTATGGCGCTGAGAATGTTGGAGACTCTTCTTTCGCGGGAGAAGCATCCAAAATTCCACGTTTAATGGTCCTGGCCAGGATGTATCGACCGAAAGGAGAGTGTCGCCTTGCCGTACTTCGACAGCATCGATACGATGTATGAGTGCATCCAGGAGCTTTTCGACCGCCTCTCGGATGACCCCGACATCAAGGAGAAGGCCCTTGCATCCAAGCTGATCGTCAACTTCATCTATCGCGACCCCGACGGCGAGGTGTGGATAGACTGCACCGGCGACAGTATCGAGTTGACGCCGGGGAAGTCGGACTTGACCGCCGATGCCACTCTCACCATGGACACCGACATCGCCCATAAGTTCTGGCTGGGCAAGCTTAACCTGATAAAGGCTCTCACCAGCGGCGATATCGAGTCGGAGGGCTCGGTCCCCAAGTTGCTCAAGCTCCTGCCGGTTATCAAGCCGGCCTTTAAGATATACCCCGAGATACTCAAGGAAAAAGGCCTGGAATCGATAATAGACGTCAGTTGAACGGCGGCGGACCCGCAACCGACTGGTAGGAGATATGAACCCGAGCGCGGCTAGAGAGCTAAAGAGACTCCTGGGGGACGGCAACGTGCGAAGCGGTGACAGGGCCGTCTCGCCGTACTTCAAGGAGCCGGTCTCCGGCACCGGCCTCCTGCTGGTAACCCCGGGGGGCGTAGACCAGCTTTCCGACGTCGCGGCCTTCTGCCACGAGAACGAGATATCCCTTTTCTCCGTGAAGAGGAGGCACGGGGAGAAGTCCCTCGCGGGGAAGCAGGGCGTCCTGGTAGACCTCGCCCGGATGAACCGGATAAAGAAGATCGACACCCGGAACCTGACCGCCTTCGTCTACGCCGGCGTCACCTTTGAGCAGCTCCAGAAGGAGCTGGACAAAGTAAACCAGCGGCTTCTGTTCCCGGTCGCCGGGCAGTCGCCTTACGTCCTGAGGTCGTACATCGACAGGGATATCCTGATGGGCTCCGGGGGGTACCGGCACCCGCACCTCTCCGTCTTCCACGCCATGATGGCCGACGGGCAGATATGGGTATCCGGCTCGCAGCAGATGACCGACGAGGGCCACGCCGATTTCAGGGAGGACCAGGGGCCGCAGTTCTCGCCGTTCTTCGGGGCATCGGAGGATATCTTCGGAATCCCGTACTACGGCCTTGTGTACACGTACCCCAACCGCGAGGAGCGCCGGCTGGTGGCTTTCGGCTTCGATGAGATCGGTCCCGCCAGGGACCTCATCTACAAGGTAAGCCGCGCCGAGTGGTGCTTCGAGGCGTTCGCGGCCAACGACCGCCACCTGTCTGTTACGCTAGCCGGGGGAAACGCCGGCAAAGTGCCCGCCCTCAAGAAGAAGCTCAAGCCGTGGACCGCGGTCATCACCATGGAGCACCACAAGGAGCTTGTGGAACTGTGGGAGGGGTACATCAAGGAGGCGGCAAAAGAACTGGGTGGAAAGCAACTTCGCGGCCGGGTTCCCGAGGGGCTGGAGCAGTCGCTGGGCAAGCCGTGGTACGTCTACGATAGAGACTTCTATAAAGGTGGCTGCCGGCATGTGTTCTGCTACGAGTACTTCAAGAACGTCCATGAGACGTTCCAGGTAGTCGACGAGCAGGCGAGCGCGGCGGGGATAAAGCCGGAGGACCTCGGGAAGATACTGGTACCGACCTACTTCGGGGGCGCCGCGTACTGCGGCGCGGACATCTACTACAACCCCGCGGACGAGAAATCGGCCGGGTCGGCGGAGGCCGCCTACCTGGGGTCGTTCGAGGCGCTCCTCGATAACAAGGCGTTCGTCGACAAGCCGACCGGACCGGTTGCCGATATGGTCTACTCCCGAACGGACCCGTCTTACGTGGAGATGATCAAGCGGTTTAAGAGAATCGTCGACCCCAAGGGCCTCCTCAACCCCGACGAGCTACTGGAAGGAGTCTAGGTGCCCCGCTCCACAAATACGCTGGCATTCGAACGCCGCTGCATCCACTCCGGCTGCGTTCCGCTCCCTCGACGTACTACAGGAGTACGTCTCAGTCGCGCGCCTTGCCGGAGCGGCGCTTCGACGCTCTCGGTACGTAACCGTATCTATGGAGTGGGGCACTAAGCGATGAAGCGCGGAATCACCGCCCCGCGCGAGGTGCTCTCGGAGTTTGAGCCGCGTCTCTCAGGCGCGGATCTGTTGTCGCCACGGGCGGCCTGAGAGACCGCCCTCAAGCGGGGGGAGGAAGTAACGAAAGAGGCTTGGCAGCGACGGTCGGTTGATGTGATACGTAACCGTAATTATGGATTGGAGTACTAAGTACATGAAGCGCGGAATCACCGCCCCGCGCGAGGTGCTCTCGGAGCTGAGAGAGGACTTCTCGCTGTGCGGTAAGTGCAAACTGTGCCAGGCGGTTATGGCCCAGCAGTGCGAGGAGCCCCGCTTCTGGCGGAACTGCCCGTCCGGCACTCGCTTCCGTTACGAGGCGTACTACGCACCGGGCAAGCTGGAGATAGCCCGCTGCCTCGACCTGGTGGAGATCGAGCCGGACGACCGGATGCGGCACGCCCTGTACACCTGCATGCTGTGCGG
>JAHIMR010000007.1 GCA_018896525.1 Actinomycetota bacterium | reverse complement strand
GACTACCTCGGCGAGCTTCTCGAGGAAGTCGTGACGGTCATCGTCACTCAGGTAAATATCTTGCTCTGAGTTGCCCCGGGACATCACGTGGTATAAAGCATCTGGGAACTGGGTTCGATATGGTCGTCCCATGCACCCATTCTACAAGCAATACAACCAAAAAGCAACAACCGTGAATGACACGCTGGTGCCAGGCACCAGCGTGTCATTACCTGGCACCATTGTTGCGTTAGGGGGGGAAGGGGGAGGTTACTGTTTTGCTGTAGGTTACAACGGTCCCGTTGTGGAGTACGGCGACGCGGTAGTGGAACGAGCCGTCGGTCAGCGCCTCGCGGTCGATGAACGAGCAATCCGGCCCGTCGAACGGGAGAAGAAAAGCCTTGTCTCTCGGCCCCGCCGGTGGATACGTCGGTTGCTCGTTGAGGGTGGAACGGCAGGCCGCCCACTGGTCGGCATTGACCTTCCCCTCCATGTGCCAGCGGAGGAGGAAGCCGTCACTGGTCATTTCCCCGTGTAGGTCTATCTTCGGAGGCGCGACTGGCACGGTAACCGGGTTGCTGTAGACGAGCAGGTTCCCGATGGAGATGAACGCCAGGCGGTAGGTGTAAGTCTTTCCACTCATACTACCATTGTCGAAGTATTCGTTGGCGGGCGGGGGTGGCGGCGGCGGCCCGGTCTCTATGACGTTGTCGGGCCACACCGGGAGTGCGGTATTATTGGTCCTCAAGATGTCCATCTTGTCGTACTCCGGCATGTCCTTGAGGTTCCACTTGATACCAACGGGATGGTGGTCCTGGAAGCACTCCAGGAACGCCGACGGTTCCGGCGGCGGCGGCGGCGGCTCAGGGCCCGGCTGTGGACCGGGCTCAGGGCCCGGCTGTGGCCCGGGTTGGGGCTGGGGAGTCGGCTCCGGCTGGGGAGCGGGCTCCGGACTCGGCTGGGGGGCCGCAGGCTCCGTCTCCTCCGGGGCCGCCGGCAACTGGCCGTCGGGCTCCGCCGGGGAAACGATGGCCTCGAGCACGCCCAACTGGAAGCCTTTCTCATTATCGAGCGCGAGGTTGAACGCGATCCACGAAGGGTCGAGTGACGCCGGGTCTATCTGGACGACCTCCATCGAGTAGGTGCCGTCCTCTATCTCGAACCGCGCCTCGTTTCCCTCACGGATGACCTCGGTGCCGCCTCCCGTCCACTTCACCATCGAGTCCCCCTCGTAGGCGAGTGCCCTTACCTCGGATGGCTTATCGGAGTCGACCCCGAACGCGGTTCCCGTCGCGCTGACCCGTACCCCCCGGCAGGTGACCGTATAGCCGTCTCCCCCCACGACCCGGTTGTAGCTCTTGCCGTTCTTCTGCTCCAGGAGCACCTGTTCTTCATCGCAATCGCCGACGGCAACCTCGGTCCCGGAGTCGAGCCGGGCCACGCTCCCGTTCTCAAAATCGAGTATCGCCCTCGAGTTCTGCAGGGTCGTGATCGTCTCATCGGTGTAGATATCCGATTCAGCCAGGACGTCACGTACCTCGCCCGTCTCGTTGACCACGAGGGCGCTCCCACCCTCGATAGTCAGTTGCGCGACCGGTACCGGAGCGGCGGGCCCGGTCACGACGAACAGGACGATCGCGACCACCATGGCCGCCGCGGCTGCCAGGGCGGGGACCGCGATAAGTACCTTGCGGCGCCTCGAGGTGGACCTCACGGCCTCGGGGACATCTTCCCGCTCACCTGTGAGCTGGTCGAACCTCGACAGGAGGTCACCGCGAAGCTCCTCGGCGAAGGCGGGGTCAACACCCGTCTTCCCGGGGTCCGATTGCTTGACAAGCTCAACCGCCTTGAGGAGGCGAGCAGTGTCATCCGGCAGCTCCTCCGGCCCAGCGCCGCTTTCCACCGCCTCTATGAACTTCTTCGCCTTACGTTTTGTAAACCACATCGTCAATTCCGGTGATTCCCCTGTCCTCCAGCATCTCCGCCAGCGCCTTGGTGGCGCGGTAAACCCTCATATAGCAAGCCGAGGAACTAGTGCCCAGCAACGGGGCCATATCGTTGATGGAAAGCCCCTCCAGGAAATGCAGCACCAGCGCCGTCTTCTGCGTTTCCGGAAGGTCCTCGAGGAGGGCCAGCACGGAAACCCGGGTATCAATGCTCTCCACCGCCTGTTCGCTTTTCCCGTTGACCACATCTTTCGCCTCCGTCAGGCTGTACGTCTGGCGCCTGCTCCTGGAGCGGTAGTAGTCGATAATACTGTTCCCCGCGATCTTGTACATCCATATCTTGAACGAGGAGCCTTCCCGCAGCGTCTTTATGGACCTGAGCGCCTTCTCGAACGTCTGGGAAGTGATATCCTCGGCAACCTCCTTGTCGGTCACTCTCCTTAACACGTACCGATATATGACCGGCAGAAACTCATCGTAAAGCCGGGCAAACGCTTCCGGATCGCTTCTCGCCTCTTTGGTTAACCGGTGCTCTTCTTCTGTTTCCATAATGTTATGACGCCCGGGGGGCTCAAATCCTTACCTTTAGTACCCTGATCGGTATTTCCGCGGGCACTACTGGTTCTCCCGTTCTTTCTTTGCTCCCAAACAGGGCGACAAGTGCATTATATCAATGGGAACAGGTCCATCCTGCAAAAGGTGGCCTCTTGTCCACCCGAGAATGCCGGCAAGATGCCGGCGCTACCGGGAGGGAAGGCAATTGAGAGTAGGTGCCTCTTAATATTGCCTGGAATGCCGCTTTTTACTCAGGCCAAGGGTTATCAGGCCGAGGACGGTTATGAAGGCACCGCAGATGATAAGGAACAGGGGGACATTGCCCCCGGTGTTGCCGTTGCCGGAGTTCACACCAGGCGCGCCCATGGCGAATAGATTACCACTATCGTCCGGGGAGCCGCTGCTACCGGCGCCACTGGAGTCAGATGAACGCTTGGGCTCGCGATCGGCTACGACCTCCGGCGCCACTTCCTCTCCCGGCGGTTCAGCCGGAAAGGTGAACAGCGCGTCCTCGGCAAAGCTGTCCCAACTGCTGTCGGCGGGGGCGTCCGCCGTGGTGGTGGCCTGGGAACTATCGCTGCTATCGCTGCTGTCGCTCGGCACCTCGCCATTCTGTGCTTCCGGCTCGGAGCTTAGCGGGTACGGCTTCTTCAGGAGCGCCGGGACCGCCTCAGCGGTCATCCACGCCGGGTTGGAGTCGCTGGCGTCGCTGTACCTGATGTGCCCGTCGGCCTGCTGCATATCCCTCAGGAAATCAAGCGGCGTTTTCCCCGACTTGCTCCACGCCGTCGAGTCCGGGTCCTCCCCGGCGGCCGACAAGCCCTGGACCGCCCAGGCGGTGGAAGCCACGTTGGACGAGTTAGACTGCCAGCAGAAGCCGCCGTCTGACGACTGGCAGAATCGCAGGAAGAAAGCAGCCCGCTCCATAGCGTTCCCCCCTGGAGCCTCCCCCGCGGCTTTAAGCGCCTGCATGGCTGCCCCGGTGTCATCGGGGTCGCTCGCGGACTCCGGAGCGAAACTGAAGCCGCCGTCGATATTCTGCATGGAGACAAGCCAGTTCCGGCAGCCCTCGGGGATCGGCTCCCCGGCCGCGGAAAGTGCGATGAGCCCCCAGCAGTGGTCGTTGATCATGTCGCCCAGGTGGCCGTCGCTCTTGATCTGTGCCGATATCTCGGCCACGAGGTTGCGCCCCCCGAATGAACGCGGGTCGGCCCCGGCCGAGCATACCGCCAGGCAGCTTCTCTCCAGGTCGCCGAGGGTGGTCCAGTCACCGGCGTGGGAGGAGAGGTAATCGAGCGGTGATTTTCCCGTCACGCGCCAGGAGCTGGGGTCCTCCCCGGCGGCGGCGATGGCGCATACCACCCACCCGGTAAGCTGATTGGACGAGTCGCGCCCCGGCTCGCCGAAACCGCCGTCTGTCTGCTGCCTGCCCTTCAGGTACTCGATGGTCTTCCCGACGGGATCTCCAGCGGCGGCAACGCGCGCGCTTCCCACCGAAAGCAGCACCGGGGCCACCGCCGAACCAATTAACGCCATTGCCATGAACAGTGCGACGAGTTTTCGCTTCATACCCATATTTTACCAGCTTTCTCCCGTTTCCGTGCCCACCGGAACGCGCATCGGCTCTGATTCGAAGATGAAGCGCGAGCGATAGCGCCGGAGCATTGTCACCAGCGCAGGGCCGAGCAGGAACGCGAACGCGAAGTTGCCCGCCGCGTGGAAGAGGTCGAACCAAAACCCCATCGCATAGGTGGTGACGACCGACCTGAAGTTCAGGGGGTGCACGAAGCCCAGAACGAAGTAGGCGTTGACAATCAAGCCGTAGAGGAACCCCCAGGCGGAGCAGTAAAGAGAGAGCCTCCAGCGCCCTTCCAGCCGGCGCTTCCGCCCCAGCGCTCCGGATACGAGACCGGCAAGCCCCCAGGCCAGCATCTGCCACAGCGTCCATGGGCCGTGACCCAGGAATATGTTGGAGACCAGGGCGGTGGTGGACCCCACCATGAAGCCCGCCATCGGGCCGAACACGTACCCGCTCGCGATGATGATGAACGTGGAGGGCTGGACGTTTGGAATAACCGCGAACAGGACCCTTCCCGCCACCGAGAGCGCGGCGAGGGTGCCGATGATGGCCACGATCTTGGTGTCGGGGCCCGATTCATCGAACCGCAGGTAGCAGTAGGCCAGTACCAGCGCCACCCCTACCAGGGTCATAAGGCCCAGGTTGTTCAGGACACGGATGTCAAGAATGTCCCCGGCGGCCCACAGGCCGATGAAAAGCGGCAGCAGTATGAGGGCGAAGATGGACTTTTTCACGAGAGCGCCTCCAGGGCCCGGGCGGCCTCCTCGCCGGTCACCACGCCGGGGGCGGTTTCCCGGAACGTCTTGTTGAACTGGGTGGTGAAGAAGAGGGATTCGGACAGTACGAGGTGTTTGTCTCCGTCCGCCAGGACCCGCCCGTCTCCCATGAGGACCACCCGCTCACAGCAGGAGGCGGCGAACTCCAGGTCGTGGGTCACCAGCACCACCGCGTTGCCCCGGGAGTGGTACTCCACCAGGTAACCGGCGAGCCGGTTCTTGGTCTCCTGGTCCACGCCCCTGGTCGGCTCGTCAAGCACCAGCAGCCTCGGCTCATACACCAGGACCGAGGCCAGGGCCACCCGCTCCCTCTCCCCGCAGGAGAGGTCCCTGGGGTCGTCGTCCCGGAAACTCTCGAGATCCAGCAGTTGGAGAACGCGGTCGGTGAGGCGGTCGCGGGAGCTCTCCGGTATCTCCATCGCCTCCAGCGTGATCGCGATCTCTTCCGCGGTCGTGTCGGCGAGGAGCTGGTTGTTGGGGTTTTGCCCCAGCATGCCGCAGGTCCTTGCCAGGCGCGCGACCTCCTGTCCCTTTGTGCTCTTACCATCGAGCAGGACCTTGCCCCTGCTCGGCTTCAGGAGCCCGTTGAAATGCTTTACCAGCGTACTCTTCCCCGACCCGTTTTCCCCGATGAGGGCAATGAACTCGCCGGGTGCGACGGTGAGGTTGATTCCCTTAAGGGCCTCGGTCCCGTCACCATATACGTAGGAAAGGTTCTCCACTTTGACCAGCGGAACCTCGCCGCCTGGCTTCCCGTTGCCCATTCTCGACGCGTCCACGGCATCTTCCACCGACAGGCCATCCTCCCCGCGGGCGTCACCGGCGAGGGTTCTTATCCTCTCCCTGCCCTGTTTCACCGTGAGTGGCGCGTCGGCCCCGTTCATGCTCAGGAAGAGCCGGGTGATCGGCGGCAGGGGCGCCCAGGGCTTTCCTGCCGCCCAGGCGGACATTTCCCCGGGCGTGCCGCTAAACGAGACGCGGCCTTTCTCCAGCACCACTACCCGGTCGGCGAAGTGAAAGCAGCGCTCCACGCGGTGCTCAGTCAGCAGCACCGACAGCCCCAGCTCGTCGTTGAGGGATTTGAGCGTGGACAGGAAGTCGTCGGCGCTTATAGGGTCCAACTGGCTGGTGGGCTCGTCCAGCACCAGCACCTCGGGGTGCATCACCAGGACCGAGGCCAGCGCCACCTTCTGCTTCTGCCCGCCGGAGAGCTCGCTTATCTTCTTTTCTTTCAGCGAGCTGAGACGGAGGGTCGCCAGCACCTCTTCGACCCTCTTGCGCATCGTCGCCGGGTCCAGCCCCATGTTCTCCAGGCCGAACGCCACCTCCGAAACCGGGCTTTCGGTGACGAGCTGGTTCTCCGGGTCCTGGAAGACCATCCCCACGTGCCCCGCCAGGTCGCTCACCCGGGCAAGGACGGTGTCTTTGCCGGACACGGTCACCTTCCCACTTATCCTGCCGCCGTAAAAGTGGGGCACCAGGCCGTTTAAGGCGCGGCAAAGCGTTGACTTTCCGGACCCCGAGGAGCCCAGAAGCAGCACGAACTCACCCGGCGAGAGGCGCAGGTCCACGCCCTCGAGCGCGGGCCTGTCGCGTCCGGGGTAAGAGTACGTCAGGTTCTTAACTTCAACCAGGTCCATCTCTTCCACCACTTCGATAAGGCCAGTATGATCAGCGCAATCACCACCGGCAGTGCCGCGAAGACGGCGGTCCACATCGACACCGGGGCGGAGAGCGAGGGGTAGTAGGTGAACGGCGCCCCACCTCCCGCAATCCCCACCAGCCCGGCTCCCAGCAGCGCCCCCGCAAGAAGCACGACTATCACGTCGCCCGCCCCGAACCGGAACTCCACCAGGCGCGTCCGCCTGTGAGACCCGTAGGCCCGCGACTCCATCGACTCGGCCAGCCCGATGCCCCGGTCCAGCGAGGTGGACACCAGTCTCTTCATCAGCGGAAAGCGGCTCCCCAGGACCCGGAGCTTCCCCCCCTCGTCCTTTGCCACGCCGCGTGCCCGCTGGGCGTCCAGTATGGCCACCGAGTCCCTCATGGCGGTCGGCACCATCCGCAGGGCCAGCGCGCTGGCCAGCGCGGACCTGGACCCCTTGCCCTTGAGAAGCCCCAGCGCCCGGTCCGGGTCCATGATCAGGGACAGTAGCGCGAACACCCAGATGACCGCCGCGAGCCGGAGGGCCATACCGGCGCCGTAGGCGACCGCCTCCAGCGTGATATCCAGCCGTCCCAGTACGGGGACGTGAGGCCCACGCCATATGACGGTCGCGCCCATGCGGGACACAAGAGGGTTGATGATAAGCGCCGCCAGGCCGATGACCAGGCAGAGCTTCCACCACGACCACCACTCGACGGCCACGTCCGCCGAGGCCGACAGGATTGCGGTGGCCGCTATCACCGCCACCTGGTAGAGGGGGTTTTTCGCCACCAGGGAGAGTATGAGCAGGGAGCAGATCAACGCCAGTTGCGTGGCCGGGTGAAGCTCCTGGAGGAGAGTGTCCTTTTTTCTGTATACGGGTATCACGTCACGCACCTACCTGGGCAGAGAGTACAGCTCGCCGCCGGCCCCAACCACCACTCCAACCTTTCGGGATAGCCCTTGCCGCCCGGAGACAAGAAGGCGCCCCGCCTGCTCCGCCCCGTCCTCCCCGTCGCAGAGGACGAGCCAGACCGGAAAAGGGTCACCTATCCCCGAGCCGCACGCCAGGACGGCGGCGATTGGGTCCTCGCTCAAGGGCGCGGGTTCGCCGTTGCTGTCGAGCGGCACCAGGCTGTCTCCATCGAGCGTCAGGAAGGCGCCGGTCTTGCCGGGGCTCGCCAGCAACTCCGAGATCCAGCCGGTCTCGCGGGCGTCCTCGAACGTCACGAACGCGATGACCGGGCCGCTTCTGTCCCCGCAGGCGAAGCCGGGCAGGTCGCTCTCGTACTGCAACCGCGACCCGCCCTCGGCCAGGTACCCCCCCACCTCCCTGGCGAGACTCTCCAGGTACTCACTGAACAGGACGGTGGAGAGCGCCTCTTCCCGCGAGTAGCCACGGGTGAACGGCATCGGGTACGACCCAACCACCGCGGGGATGAAGTTGCCTCCGTTCCAGGTGTGGTACTCCCACCATATCCTGTCTCCAACCTCGACCTGGTACTCGTCGGCCCCTAGCCCTGAGAGCACGCCGTTCACGTAATAGAACCAGTCGGAGTGCCCGCCCTCGCCGCTTTCGGATCCAAGACCGTCTATCGCCGAGACGAAGCCGCCCCCGTAACTCGTATCCACTCCTGCCACCTGGTGGAGGATGTCCATCACCGAGTCCCCGCTTTTCGGGCTGACGTCCTCATCCGCGATGAGAACACCGCCGAAATCGCGGGTGATAAGCACCGAGACCGTTTCGTCCCCGGCCGCTTCCTTGTTCCAGGGCATGAGCGTGCAGCCCTTGAGCGCCACCAGCACGACGCCCACCGCCAGGATGGCGACGAGCGCCCATATGATGGTCCGCCTGCCGGTTCGGCTCAACTCATGCCTTTCCCGAGGAGGATAGGCCGGAGAGGTTCGTCCCCAGCCTATCCGTTCGACCGATAGGTGCTCCTACAGCGAACCCGGGAACCCCAGGGAGGTCCCGCCGCCGACGTACCCGTTACTGCTGAAGTACATCGGCCGCTCCACCACGATGGGGACGCCGCAGGTGAGCACCGTGGAGACATCTCTCCCGGCTTCCACCACGTCGTTGACCCTTATGGTGTACCTGGTGTTCTTCGGAACCGTCACCGTCTCGGTTATCGTTTCCTTTGTCCCGTCTTCCCGTGAGGTTATGTAGCCGATGGTGACCTCGACGTCCAGGTTATTGGGGTTGGCGATGCACAGGTACGTCTGGAAGCCGTCCCTGGTCGTCCCCTCGGCGAACTCCCAACGGTAGGCGGCGTACTTTGCGCCGGCGGTGTCGTGCCCGCCGTCCCACAACTGGTACTCCAGGCCCGCCGGGATGTACTGGAAGTACATCGGCCGCTCGGCAACTATCGGCCCGTCGGCGGTAACGTACATGCTGACGTCCTGGTCCGGTCCCACTTCCGTGTTCACGTTCAACGTCGTCCGGGAGTTTGCCGCCAGTAACCTGGTGTCGGTCTTCACCGTTCCCCATTCGCCCAGGTACTGGATAGTGGCGTTGATATCCAGCCCGGTCGGGTTCATCAGGCAGAGGTACTCCTGGAAGTTTGACCGCGTGGTCCCCTCCGCGAAGTACCAGCTCTCTCCCGCGCTTCGAACCCCGGTGGAGTTGTGCACGCCGCTGGGACCGGAGCCCATTATGGCGCAGGCCGCCTCGAAGTAGATGACCCGCTCGCCGATAATCGGCTCGGTGGAGGCCACCGCGATGGAGACGTCCTCGCCTTCCCCGGCGTTGAGGTTGACGTCCACCGTCTCGCGCGAGGTGGCCTTGACGGCCAGGTTCTGCGCCTTGGGTGGCTTGTCCGGGTACACGTAGGTGATAAGTACGTTGGCGTCGGTGTCCCCGGGGTTCTGAAGCGCCAGCCACGTCCGGTAGCCGCTCCGGGTGGTCCCTTCCGCGAAGAGGATGCTCTCGGCGGGGCCGGTAACACCCATGACCTGCTCGCCGCCGCTTACCGTTCCGGTATCGACGTACATCGACCTCTCGGCCACGAAGTATCCGTTGCCGGTCACGTGGACCGAGGCGTCAACGCCCGGCCCCAGGAACAGGTTCACGTCAATCGTGGTCCGGGAATCGGTCGGTAGTGCGACCGCCTGGTCCCTGACCGAGCCGTCGGTCAGCATGTATTGGATGTTCGCGTCTATCTGTGTAACGCCCGGGTTCTCCAGGCATATCCACTCCTGGTACCCGTCCCGGGTGGTGCCTTCCGCGAAGTAGAAGTCGCCGTCGGGCGACGAGCCCTCACCGATGGTTACCACGCCTCCCTGGCCGATGCTGATGAGCCCCTTACTGGTGGGAACAAGGGGGCTTCCCCCCTCGGTCTCGTTCTTCCAGTCCGTGTCACCGTTGTCCAGGTCCAGGCACCAGACGCCCTGGTTGGTCCAGGTGGCGCTGTCCCAGTTGCCTACCAGCGCTTTTCCGCCGGCGATGGACGCCGACATGTTGAACCCGCCTGCATCCTTCATGGTCCAGAGCTGGGTAGCGGCTCCACCGGAACCCGGCTCGGCGGCGAACGCGGCCGTCCAGTTGGTGCCGGGGGTGGGCCAGGCCGCCCCCTGCTCTCCACAGGTGACAACAACGCCGTCCCCGACGACAGGGGTGCCGCTGGAGGCGTAAACGTCCGCTTTCCAGGCCTCGTTGCCGGTATCCTTTTCGAGGCAGTACAGGTTCGAGTCCGGGGCCGCAACGGCTCCAAACTTGAAGTCGGTGAGGTATATGTAATCACCCGCCACGGTCACCGATCCGGTGACGTCCATCTTGTTGACCGTCTCGAGGTAGCCGTTGGTACCCCAGGTGGTGATTGGTTTCCCGTTACTCTTATTAAGGCACCAGACCTTGCCGTTGGGCGAGACCGGTGCTCCAAACGCGGCCGACTGTCCGACGAAGACCTTGTTGCCGTCAACCGCCGGGGTGCAGGGTGCGATGCAGCTGGCGTCGAGGTTGAACGACCATACCTTCTCGCCCTTGTTAGCGGTGTCCAGGCAGTAGTAGATGCCGTTCTGCCAGTCGCCGATGAACAGGGAGTTGCCAACAACGGTCGGCGAACTGTTTACGATAGACGCGCCCGCGACAAGGGTCGCCAGGTCCTTGGTCCACAGGGCGGTGCCGTCCTCCGCCTTGAAGGCGTAGACCTTCGAGCCGGAACCGACGTACGCCACGCCGCCCGATACCACTGGCGATGACCATGAACCGAATAGCGCCCCGTCGATGCCTTGTTCCCACACCATCTTTGAGGTCGTAAGGTCGTAGCACTTGAGGGCGGAGTCGGTTCCGTCGAACGTGTAGACGTAGAACCGGTTCCCCGACACCACCGGCTGGCTCCCGTCGACCGCGTCGATGGCACCGGTCTTCTTCATCACATTCCCTGAGTCCGGGACAGTCACATCAATGTAGCCCGTGTTTCCCGCGTCTTTCTGGAACTGGCTCCACTCGTCGGCCTCCTGGGCCGCTGCGCCCGCGGCCATGAGCACGACCATCACCGCGGCCAATAATATTACTAACGCTTTCTTCATCTTCGTTTCTCCTCTTTTCTTGAGTCGCGATACCGACTGCTCCGTTCCCCGGCAACACCTCCTTCCTGGCCCCGCGGCCACCGGCCGGGTCACGGAACACGTAAAAACCGCCCCTCGTCATGAGGGGCGGTCGTTCTGGGCGTGACCCAGACGCTCCCGTTCGCGAGGACGTCATGTAATCCGCTCAGGCAGGTCTCCTGGCTTGGTTCAACGCTTCCCGCCCTTCCCGGCTCTCGCCAGTGGTCAATACGGGTCGCTCCCCATCACAGTGGCGCGTCCGCGCCGGATTCTCACCGGCTTCCCTATTAAGGCTGACTGCCACCTGCACGGCATGTTATTCAGTTTTCACTCATAGATTCTAGTTTCTGTTCCGCCGCGAGTCAAACGGACGGCCGGGACAAACGGACGGACCGCCGGACTACGTGATTCTTGACCCGAGACGGAAGAGAAATCATTGAGAGTAATCGCTTACTGAACACCAGCCAGTAGCGTCCACGGAATAGCGACGATGTCTCTATCGAGAAGCCGTACGTCCGAGCCGGTGTGGACCAGTACCCCGAGAGACGCCTTGGGGTATTCATCCAGAAAAAACCTGATATTCCGCGCATCCCCGTAGTTGGGCTTCTTAGTTAGCTTGACTTCAACTGGAAGCACAGCACGCCCTTGCTCGATTACGAAATCGACCTCGCGGCCCGTTAGCGTCCTCCAGTAGTAAATACGAGGCCGTGGCGTCATCAACTGCGCCAGCGCTTTCAGGTGTAATAAAACAAGGCACTCGAAGATTCCGCCGGCTTCCCTGGAGGGACGCAGATCGCCGGCACTGTAATACCCCGAAAGGAACGTGGCGATCCCCGGATCGAACCAGTAGACCTTTGGGCTCTTAACCAGGCGCTTGGTCCGACTCGGTGTAAATGCCGGTATGCGGCAGAGAAGACAACTCGTCTCCAGCAGGTTCAAGTAACGGTGAACGGTAGGCTGACTGACCCCGGTGTTCCTCGCCACGTCTGTCTGGTTCAGTAACTGGCCCGTCCTCAGAGCGAGCGTTTCCATCACTCTCCGGAAATCGGGAAGTGATTCCACTTGCGATAGTTGCCGCAAGTCCCTCTCTAGGTACGTTGCAATGTAGCCTTCCCACCAACGCACAAAGGATGCCTCGCCTGAGAGCATCATGAGTGGGGGCAGAAAGCCCCGCTGCATCAGTGGTATCGGGTCCTCTACGTCAATGGAGCCCTCACTCGGGGGTTCCGCCCTGAGCAGACTCTCCAGTAAGCGAGGCGCCTTTGCCATCACCTGCTCGCCTGACGTCATCGGCGCCAGGTTAATCGTCAGCGCCCTGCCGGCAAGACTCTCGCTGACTTTACTCATCAACATGAGGTTCGCCGAACCGGACAGCACAAAGTGTCGCTCGCCACGCCGGCGATCAACGGCGATCTTGATAGCGTTCAGGAGGCCCGGAGCCCTCTGTATCTCGTCGAGCACGAGATCCTTCGAGCCCGCCAGGATTGCGTCGGGATCTCTCTGTGCCTGTTCCAGAACATCGTAGTTGTCGAGACTCGCATAGCGCCAGTTAGAGAATGGTTGCTCGTTTGACAGCAGAGTGCTCTTTCCAACCTGCCTGGCACCGGTGAGGACAACAACCGGGCTTTCCTGAGCCATCTTTCGGAGAATAGTCGCCGCCCAACGCGGTCGGTAATATGATTCATCTCTTGAATGATTATCATTCATGTAATGAATGATATGAGATATCCTGCCGCCTGTCAACTCTCCGAATGCCACCTCACATCACCTTGAGCGGCAACTCCTGTCGCCCTCTGCTCCTTCCCCGTAGCGCCGGCGACCCGCCGGCATACGGTCCCCCCCCAACTTGAGGGGCGACAATCCTGTCGCCCTCCGTTTCTCGGTTTCCGATTATAATTATCCTGTTTAAAACGGTGGGGAAGAGGAGAGAGAGTTGAACACGATTATCCGGGACGCTCGTCCCGAGGATGCCGCAACGATAGCGTACCTCATGTACCTGGCGGGCAGGGGGCACGTGAGAACATCCGTGCTGGACCTGCTGTTTCCCGGTGAGCCGGGGCCCACCCCCGAGCGCCTGGAAAAGGTGGAGGGGCTGGTGAGGGCCCAAACCCGCTCCATGTTTCATTGCTCCTTCTACCGGGTTGCTGAGGTGGACGGTGAGGTGGCGGCCTCGGCCGGCACCTACCACGAGGGGAGCCCGAGCATCAAGGAATTCATGGGCGCGCTGGAGGAGACCGGCTGGGACCAGGGAGATTTCGAGGAGATGGGGGAGCGGATGGGCCCGTTCCTGGCGGTAAACCCGTCCATCCCCGATGACGCGCTTATAGTTGAGAACGTCGCGACCCTCGAACGGTTTCGCCGCCGGGGGCTCACCAGCACACTGATGGCTGACGCTGTCTCCAAAGGGCGACGTGAGGGCTTCCCCCGCCTGCAGATAAGCTGCTTCATCGGCAACACCCCGGCTGAGCGCGCTTACCGGAAGGTCGGGTTCGAGGTGGTGGACCGCTACACCGGTGATGCCTTCGAGTATATCTTCGGCTGCGCCGGTATGTCGCGATTGGTCTTATGGATATAGCATCGACCGGAGGGTTCCTCCCGTCCTCCGGCCGATGCTCTCGAGTTCCGTCAAAGCCCCACCACGTCGTGTCCACCCGCCCATATCCCCTTGTAGTTGAAGTACATGGGCCTCTCGACGATTATGTCCTGCCCGTTGGTGCACTCCACCTTGCTGGACAAGTCGTGGGCGTCGTCGTCCGCCTCACCCAGCTTGTTCTTGACTGTTGACATACTAAGCAGGTCCATCTACAATAATGGTAGTACCAATATATAACAATGGTATTAGCATTAATTAGTAATGGCTCGACAAATACATCAAGGAGTCTCGATGAATGAAGGACCGATGGAGAAAGGGATGGTCGCCTTAGGCGAACAGATGGAACGCATCGGTAGGAGGGTTGACCTGGTGATATGCGGAGGCACGGCGATAAACTTCCTTGGAATCGACGACAGGCTGACGAGCGACGTAGACGTGATGGGCACCTTGGAAGAAGATAACCAAGGACGTAGGAAGGTCGTCGAGATGAGGTTCGAGCCCTGGTTGGTGGAAGTCATACGCCGCGTGGCAAGGGACCTGGGACTCCATGCGAACTGGCTGAACCCGGGAGGTGCCATGGAGCTTGCGTACGGGCTGCCTGAAGGAATAGAGGACAGGCTGGTGACCAAGGAATACGGGGAAAACCTCAAGGCCCACTACTGCTCGCGGATCGACCTACTGTTCCTCAAGCTAAACGCAGCCGTAGACCTGGGACAGAAGCAGGAGAGCGACGTGCTCGCGATAAACCCGAGCGAAGAGGAAATAGAAATGGCAGCGAGGTGGTGCCTCGAATGTACGGGTAGAAGAGTATCAGCGGTGAGGATGGAGGAGTACCTGGGGGGGCTTGGCTATGGGGAAGTTGCTGAAAGAGTTTCAAGAGACGGTTAGAGAGAAGGCGCTGGACATTATCTGGAGCCAGTGGGCAGCCGTCGGCGTCGCAACGGACTTCGCTTCGTGTACCGGGTACGTGGTAGACCCCGAGGCGCTGATGTGCGCGACCGCAACGTTTGGCAGGTACAATCCAAGGATATTCGATGAGGCGATCGACTGGATGGCGGAGAACCAGAAGCTCGTAAATGTCATCAGGGCGAAAAATGTGGCCAATAACTTCAGGGAGGAGACCAGGGCGGTACTTGGCGCCGTTTTTGATTACCTGAGCACCGAGATGGGGTTAAGGAAGTACACCAGCAGGAACGGCTTTTGGAGGGAGCACGTGCCGGCCGAGGAGAAAGAGCTGTTCAAGGTGGTGGGAACGGGAAACCGGGAGGTGCCGGGAGGCGCGAGCGAGGAGTTCCTGCGATGGATGTTGGTCCGGGGGAAGGTGAGAACCAGGGGCTACTCCACCGGACCCGATATCTACAAGCCGGAAAACCTCGCATTCAGGCTCAGATGGTTCTTTGGGGTTAACGCAAGGGCCGAGGTTATAAGGTTTTTGATGCTGAATAAAGACGGAAACTCGAGCGAGGTTGCGAAAGCAGTGGACCAGAACCAGGCCCAGGTGCACACCGTTCTAAACGAACTCGTGAACTCGGGGCTGGCGAAGAAATACGGGAAAGGACGAGAGAAACTCTATTCAGTCGAACGCACAACGTACCAGGCGTTTTTCGGGCTGAGCAAACCCCAGAAATACCTGTGGTGGGCCGGGATATTCTCTGCGCTCGAGAAGGTCCTGTATGATGAGGAAGACAACCCTGAATGGTACAGGAGCGAGTACCTGATGTCCTCCAGATTTAGGGACTTGACGGAGGCGGTGTCAACCATTTTCCGGGACGGCGGGCTTAAGACGGACGTGCCCGACATGAACAGATACCGGGGGGAGGAGTACAGACCGGCGTTTATGGATTATGTGATTGAAACACTGGGAGAACTGGCTGGCGACACGCAGAAGCGGCGAAGGTGACAATACGATTGTGTGGAGGGTTACCAGCAGTTCATTGATATGATGACATATGTGTATATATATGATATTATAGACACATGAAATTATCGGCATGGGCGATTAAGAACGGGATATCCTACAGGACCGCTCTTCGCTGGTATCACGACGGCACGCT
>JAHIMR010000055.1 GCA_018896525.1 Actinomycetota bacterium | reverse complement strand
TGACAGAACGAACACCCGTGCCACCGTCCGGGGGGAGACGCGCAGGCAGAAAAGGCGCCGGAACACGATAACGGTGATACTGGTATGCGCCCTCGTCGCGGGCATCATCGGGGGGCTCGTCTTCGCCATGACCCGTAGTGGAGGCGGTCCCACGGTGCCCGAGCTGGTGGGCTTGAGCTACGAAGAGGCGGAGAAGGAACTGGAGAAGGCGGGCCTCTCGATTGAACCGGACCCCGACCAGGATACCGGGGGCATGGAGGCGGGCGAACTGGGGAAGAAGACCGTGGACGACCAGGATCCCAAGGAAGGGACGGAGGTCGAGAAAGACACGTTCGTGACCGTCACCCTGAAAGGGGTCAGTAGCAACGAGGAGGAGCCGGTCGCTGGGGAAGACGAGGACGAGCCAGTGGTTTCCGAGCCGGTCACCCCCGAGCTGGTCCCACTACTGGACGGAGCGCCCCTCTATCCTTTCACCAAAGACGCGTCAATCGCCTGCGGGCATTGGCCCGCCGGTTCACAGGATTACCCATACTTCGGGGCGGCCCGGGACAACAACGCCAGGATTCACGCGGGAATCGATGTTTATCCGCAAGCCGGTGAGGGCGCGCCGACAAAGGCGATGAAGGACGGCACCGTCTTGAAAGTCGCCCTGTTTTATACGCGCTACACCGGTGAGGCAACATACGGTGTTCTGGTCGATCACGTTGACTTCGTCGCGAATTACGCCGAGCTAAAGCCCCCGTCAATAAAAGCTGGCGACACCGTGAAGCAGGGTGACCTGCTTGGTTATATAAGCGGGACAGAGCAGATCCATTTCGAGATGTACACGCCGGGAACCACCGACTGGATTTCCGGCTGGTACGGGGAAAAGCCGGCCAATCTCCTGGATGCCACCGAGATGATGTTGCGGGTTTACGGCCTGTAGGCCTTACCGGCAGGAAAGATGGTTGCCCGGCCGGCCGACACCGGGCGGGAATACCGGATTGTAAGAATGGGCGTGCGAGACGGAGAAGAAAGGCCGAATCTTGGACGAGGCGTACCACGCGCATAGCCGTTTTGAGGACAGGTACGGAGTTGTCTCAAAGCCGGGAGGCAGGGAGCTCAACGAGGATTCCTGTGTACTCCGCGACTACTCCTTGAGAAGGAACCCGAAGTACCTGTGTTTCATGGCTCTCGCCGACGGCATGGGGGGACACCAGGCCGGAGACGTCGCCAGCCAGGTGGCGGTGGAGATGCTGGAGGACATCGTCGGCGCGAAGCGGTTCAGCGACGATGTGGAGTTCCAGGAAACGGTGGAAAAAGAGCTCTGGAGCACGTTCTCCACCGTAAACAGCCATATCTACGACCTGGGACAGACGTCCCCGGAAAGAAAAGGCATGGGGACCACGCTGACGTGCGCGTTGATCGGCCGCGAGCACGCGTACGTGGGGCACGTGGGCGACTCCAGGGCCTACCTGGTGTCCTCGGAGGGGGTCAAGCAGATCACCGATGACCACTCGGTTGTGGGAAAGATGCTGAGCGACGGCGTACTTACCGAGCGTGAGGCCCAACTGCACGAGAAAAGGAACGTTCTGAACAGGGCCATAGGGCCCGAGCCTAACGTAGAGATTGATATCCTGAAGGTGCCGGTCCACGAGGGCGAAGTTGTTTTCATCTGCAGCGACGGCCTGTACACCGTGGTTGACAAGAAGGAGATAGGCAACGTACTTCTCACCGAGGGGGACCTCCAGACCGCTTGTGAGCGCCTGGTGGAGCTGGCCATTGCCCGGGGGACGGAAGACAACGTTTCCGCCATAGCCTGGAGGATGCCGTTGGAGGAAACCCTGGCCTCGAGTGGTATTGGAGGTAAAGCCACCAGGGCAATGGGAACCAGGGAGAAGTTCCCGGCCCGGGTGGTCGTCTTGATAACGGTCCTGGCGTTGATGATCGGCTTTGGAATCGGGTGGGGTGTCGGCTCCCTCTGGAATCGCGATAACGATTCTCAAGGCGAGAGGAAGTCAGCCGAGAAAACAGCTCAAGAAAAGGATTCCAGGGGCAATGATGAGACAGGTGCCGATCCCACGGCCTTCTCGAAAGGGGCCATTGTAAAGATCCAGCTTCAAACCCCGGGTCACATTTACAGCTTGAGAGAGATGCCCGATCCGAGCAGCATCGAGAAAGCGCCACTGAAGCACGGTTGCAAGCTGAAGATAGTATCCAGGAGTGACGAAGATACAGAGGGGCGTCAATGGTACGAGGTGCAGGTCCTTGATTCCGGCCCGGATAAGGGAAAGAAAGGGTATGCGAGGTCTGATTGTCTCGTAAAGGTCGATAACAGCGGAGGATAGTCAATTGTTAGGGCAGATCCAAAGCGAGTTTCCGGTCCTCATGGTCCAGGAAGCCTGTAAGGTCTACAAGATGGGTGATTCGGAGGTGCACGCCCTGAAGGGCGTGTCTCTATCGGTTAGGCCCGGGGAGTTCCTGGCGATCATGGGAACCTCCGGCAGCGGCAAGTCGACACTCCTGCAGATAGTCGGCTGCCTCGATCGCCCTTCCAGTGGAAGGGTGTTCATCGAGGGTCAGGATGTGGCCGTGCTTTCCGACACGGACCTTTCCAGTATAAGGAACAAGAAGCTCGGGTTCATCTTCCAGGCGTTCAACCTGATGCCCCAGGAGACGGCCGCCAATAACGTGGAGGTCCCGCTGCAGTACGCGGGTATAGGCCGCCGGGAGAGGCGTCGTCTCTCGATTGAGGCGCTTACCGCGGTTGGTCTTGCCGACAGGGTGGACCACCGACCGGCCGAACTATCCGGCGGGCAGAGGCAGCGGGTGGCGATCGCAAGGGCGATTGTGAACAAACCTCTCATCATCTTGGCCGACGAGCCCACCGGGGCCCTTGACTCCAAGTCGGGCATAGACGTGATGGCGATACTCCAGCAGCTCAATGAGCAGGGACGCACCATTATAATGGTTACCCACGACCCCAGTATCGCCAGGCATGCCCACAGGATAGTGAAGCTGTCGGATGGCATGAAAGTGGAGGAAGAGAACGTCGAGGCCCCCAAGCAGGCGCGCAAGTACGTCAAGGAGATCATGAAAAGCCAGCTTCACGCCGAGCGCGCCGCCGCCGGTCTGATGGCGACTCCCGGCGGCCCGGCCCCGAGGCCGCGGGTGGCACCCTCGCCGCCCGTTGCACCGCCGGTGGGTGAGGAAGCTCCGGTCTGTCCCCGGTGCAACATCGACAACAGGCTGCGTAGCAGGTACTGCAGGGGGTGCGGTTTTCCACTCGAACAGACCGATATGGGGATGAGGAACGTAAGGGCGAGACTGGTCGGAGGCAGGGTAAGGTGCGAAGCGTGCGGGTTCGAGAACAGGTCCGTCGCGAAGTACTGTGTGGGCTGCGGGGCCCTGATGGACAGCGCCTACTCCGGTACCGGCCAGGGACTATAAGCGGGAACGGGCGCGAACGGAAAGGAAGCCGATGTCATTCAGTGAGCTCGTCAGGACGGCACTACACTCGCTACGGATAAACCCGGTACGGTCGGCCCTCGCGGTTCTCGGGGTGACGTTCGGCATCGCCGCGGTGGTAGTGCTCATCTCGATGGGACAGGGTGTCCGGTCGCAGATATCGGACCAGATCAAGGGCCTGGGCACCGACCTTATAATCGTGAGGTCGGGACTGGAAGAGGATACGGCGGACCAGGAGATCAACCCCAACGTGGGGATGGCCCAGCAGGTCAGCTCGAGCACCCTGACTGACCAGGATGTCAAGTGTGTTTCCGAGATAAGCGAGTACCTCAAGGGCGCCACCGGGACGATCGAGCAGATGAACAAGGTAGAGCACGGAGACAAGGCGCTCAACGTGAGAGTAATAGGCGCCGACGCGAACTTCCCCAAGGTCCGCAAGCTGGGGTTTGCTAAAACGGTTGAAGGATGGGGCTTCGACAAGCAGGAACCGGGAACCTGCGCCATCGGGCAGGGGATAAAGAAATCGCTCTTCGGGGAGGAAGCGGAGGACGTCCTGGGCAAGGTAATCAGGATCGGCGGCACCGAGTTCACCATCAAGGCGATCACCAAGGGGAAGGAGAAGTCGCTTTTCAACGACCCGAACCGAGAGGTATATATCCCACTGAACGGTGCCAGGGAGCTCTTCGGGGCGAAAGACACCGACAAGGTCCTCGAGATATACGCGACCGCGAAGGACGCCGGTAAGGTCCAGGAGTCCAAGGAAGCGATAGACGGGGTCGTGGAGGAAGACCACCGGAAGAGACAGGAAGAGCAGAACCCCGGCACCGAGCACAAGAAGGACTTCCATGTGGCCACCCAGGAGGACCTCATGAAGTCCTATGACAAGATACTCAGCATCCTCAGCGCCCTTGTCCTCGGCGTGGCCCTGGTGGCGTTGGTCGAGAGTGGTATCGGCGTCTCCAATATAATGTACGTCGCGGTGAAGGAGCGGACAAGGGAGATCGGGGTACGCCTTGCCCAGGGGGCGTCTTCCAGGGCGATACTGGCCCAGTTCCTGTTCGAGTCGGTGACGTTATGCATGGTTGGGGCGCTTGTGGGGATTCCGCTGGGGTGGGTGGTCTCGGCGTTGATAAACTCCCAGACGATTCTGCCGGCACAGACGCCGCTGTGGGGCGTGCTGGTGGCGTTCATCGCCGCGACGATCGTCGGGGTTTTCGCCGGGATGTACCCCGCCTGGAAAGCGACCAAGGCGGACATCGCCATTGTCTTGAGGGCGGAGTGATGATTGGGTTAGTACCTCGCTCCATAAATACGCTGGCATTCGAACGCCGCTGCATCCACTCCGGCTGTGTTCCGCTCCCTCGGAGTACTACAGGAGTACGCCTCAGTCGCGCGCCTTGCCGGAGCGGCGCTTCGACGCTCTCGATACGTAACCGTATTTATGGAACGAGGCACTTAGATGTTTTCAGTGGAAGGGCCGGTCTATCCATGGAGGGGAAAGACAGTTGAAAAGATGTGTCTACTGCGGCGAGGACAACCTTGAGGACGCACGTTTCTGTGATGTTTGCGGAAAGCCGTTCGAGCAGGTTCCCGTAAGGCGGCCGACTATAAACGTCAAAGCCCCCAAGGGCGTCCTGGTATCCATAGCGTCCGGCAGGACCTACGAGTTGCAGCCGGACCAGGAGATGCTGATAGGCAGAGGAGACGTTTCCCGGGGAGTGAACCCCGAGATCTTGCTGGACGATGAGGCGGCGTTACCCGAAGGCGTATCCCGCCTGCACTCGAAAATATTCTGCCAGGGGAACGAGTACTTCATCCTGGATCTCAACAGCACCAATTCGACTTACCTGAACAAGCAGAAAATGGTTCCACAGCAGCACTATCGGATAGGTGACGGCGACGAGATACAGTTGGGTCGCTACGTAATGCGACTGCGGTTCGTGTAAGATCAGTGTAATTCTTTGGAGGTTGGCGACTCTCAAACGGTGAAGCGGTGATAATGCTTCAAAGTAGTTGCGGGGTGGATTGCCATGGAGTCTGATGACAGACGTGATGAAAGCGAAGGCCCAAACGATGCGGGGTTTGGTTCCCGGGGTGAATCACCTCCAACCATTCAACCCGGCCCGGTGGAGGATAAGCACGGCAGCGGCCCTGATGCCTTACAGGTACCGGAAGGGAAGGACACGATAGTACCGGGCGCGGGGCGAGCCCGGCCCCCCGAAGAAGGGCCCGGGACGATACTGGTCTCATCGTCTTCCAAGGCCCGCACCCGGATTGAGGTCTGCGGCCGCTGCAAGAACGATAACCCGCCGGGAGCCCGCTACTGTGAGAGTTGCGGCGCCGACCTGGACCGGCAACGGGAGGAGCGCTCTCTCGAGGAATCCCGGAAGCGGTCCGAAAAACAGGCGAGAATGCCACAGAGGTCAGGGGCCGAGAGGCAGGGGCACACGATCCTCCGCGGGCCCGGCTCTTCGCCGGAGCGCCGACCGGAGGCCGACATCGTAGAGAAAAGGAGTTACTACTCTGAATACCTGCCACCCGGGGCCAGCGGCGAGAACCTGGATCACGAGAGCTTCAGGTCGAGGGCCGGGCCGCCCCCGATGCGTCCGGTGCAACAGGCGAGACAACTCCCCCGCCTTCCGGTTGACGCGGGGCGGCGGCCAAGCGAGGAGAAACAGACATCTCTTGTAGTGGGTATAGCCGTAGCGGCAGTACTGTTCGTCGTGTTCGTGGGGTTGATAGCGACGCTTATCGTACTTCTTCTCAAGTGATGGCATCAAAGGAACGAGGAAGGCTCTCTGAAGGGAGTGAATGAGATGGAACCAGGCACTATCGCTCAGGCGGAACTGGTAGTCGAGACCGGCTCCCTGGCCGGTACGCGATTTCTGCTTGACCGGCCGCTGGTTGCTATCGGCAGGTCCGAGAATAACGACATCATGCTCGAGGACGAGATGGCTTCCAAGAGCCACTGCCGCATTATCACCCAGGGGGATAACTACCTGGTGGAGGACCTGGGAAGCTCCAACGGGACGATAGTCAACGGACAGCAGGTTAACAGCCACATGCTTTCAGACGGTGACAAACTCTACATCGGCCAGACCACATTGACGTTCAAGAAGAGCGCGCCGGCGGCAACCGCCGCGGCCCCCGCGACCGCGACATCCTCCAGGAAAAAGGGGATATGGATCGCGGTAAGCATACTGGCGGCCCTGATAGTCGTTACCGGTATTGTCGTAGCGGTGCTGTTCCTGGTAATAAGGGAAAAAGACGAGATCAAGCCGGAGGTGGCCTTGAGGTCTCCACAGCAAAACCAGGTGGTGGAGATACACCTCCCGGTCCCGGCCGGCGTGGACATCCCGGTAAACGTAGAAGCATCGGACAACAAGGGCCTGGACAAGGTAGATGTCCTGGTCAACGACCAGGTGGTAAAGACGTTCAAGGCCTCAAAGGCGAGAAAGGACGCGAAGACCGATAAGGCCCTCAAGCAGGAAGATTTCTCGTTCAACTACCACGTGGGCGGCGCCGGTGATTATGCTTTCCGAATAAAGGCGTACGACTGGAAAGGAAACACGGGCGAAGCCGACCCGGTAGCCGTGAAAGTGACAAACGGAGCGGACGTGGCCGCCGGTCACGCGTACTGCCAGCAGATAGATGCGTACATAACCGAGTTCGTGTTGTACAAGCAGAAGTTTAACAAAGTGTACACCGGTGCCAAGAACGGCGTTATAACCTACTACGAAGCCGCATATGCTTTCGAAGAGATCGGTGACCAGCGGCGCTCTCTGCGGAGTCGCCTGGGGGGCACATCTCCGCATCCATCGTTCGCCGCCGCCCACAGCTTGTTTGACAAGCAGATTGCCTGTGCCATCGAGGCGGATGACTACGCGGTACTGTGGGCACGCGATATGCAGGCTTATGAACTGGGTTTATACTCCGTGCCGGATCCCAACGGTTACGAGAAGAAGATCCAATACTGGAGTGGCCAGACACAGAGCGCCGCTAACGCCTTCGGTGCCGAGTACAACGCCAGGCGAGCCGATCAGTTGGGTATCGGCCCCGGCCCAAACCCCAACGGCTAGCCCGCCGGCGTGACCGAGGAGATAAATCGCGTGATATGCCCCGAGTGCGGTAACCAGGCAAGCGACACCGCGGGCTTCTGCGAGAGCTGCGGCGCCGACCTGTCGGCGGGCGACGCCGGAGAGGAATCACCACGTACAGTCCTGGTAGGGGAGAGCGATGAGGGGAAAAAGGGGTCGAGCGAGACCGTCATCGTGAGCAGCAGGGAAGAGCTCCCCACCGCCTTCGGCCGCTACCGGGTACTGCGCGAGGTGGGCAGGGGGGCCATGGGGATAGTGTACCTGGCCCGCGACGACAAGATAAGCAGGAACGTGGCCATAAAGACCCTCCACCTGGACCCGAAACTGCCGGA
>JAHIMR010000054.1 GCA_018896525.1 Actinomycetota bacterium | reverse complement strand
TCCGCTTACCGATGAGCTACAGCAGTACACCAGGGCTCTCGGGCTGACTGAAGCCCTGCTGCTCGGTGGAGCTGATGCCGGAGAAACGCGAGATCAGAAATTACGACGGGAGGTGCGGTGATGGGTGGGGAAAGTGAGCTGAACCCCGCGCTCAAGAAGGGAATGCCGGGGACGCGGGCTGAAGTCCGCAGGAAGCGGAGGGCGACAGGAGAGTCGCCCCTCAAGTGGTGGTCTCTATTGACGCGGCCGATCGGGATATGGTTTTCTCAATGGCTTGCCTGTCGAGAAGGCAACGATTCTGCGTCAAGAGGACGTTGAGGTACGTGTTGAGAGTGAGCCCGCTTCTCTTGGATTCCTCTACAAGAAACCGGTGTATGGCGGGGCTTGTCCGAAACAGTATCCTTCCGCTGTATTGCCTTTCAATGGGAGGTTCTTTGATCTCAACATTGCTCTTGAGTGCGACTTTGAACCAACCATATTTTGCCTCTTCAATTGAGACCCGAGCCGAATCTCTGGTCTTCGCTGTGGCCATGCATCCGGGCAGATCAGGGACTGTCGCGAAGTATTCACCTTCAGGGGTTGGTTCTATGTTCACCTCGTAATTGAGCTCCATGTAATAATCAACATCCTTCATCGTATCCACTCCCTCTGCTTGAACATCTTTACAACTTCCCTGACTTCATAGACATATGCATGTCCTCTGGAGTACGTGATACCTATTGGCAGATAGCCATCAAGCTTGTAATGCCAATGACTGCCATCCACGTGGTCCAGAGTGTAACCCCCAACCTCTGTTATTAGAGTCTGCAATTCTCGAAACCTAAGGTTTTGTGGTGAGTCGCAGGCCTTGCCTACTACCTTCCTGACGTTTGTCACAACCGGCAACCCTTCCTTGTAGATGATATCATATGTGATATCAATTGAACAGTGCCTCACCGGTCTCCTCGAGGGACGATTTCAGTCGCGGTCCAGGAATGCGGGTAGGCGCACTCAAGAGTGGAGGGTATCGCGATCCGGGGATGCTCAAATCACCCGCCTGCAGGCGGACAGGTCCGACCGGGAGCCAAGCTGCGACACCTTCACCACGTCCCCTGTGCGGGGGGCGTGCACGTAACAGCCGCCGCCCAGGTATATCCCCACGTGCCTGTTCCCCCTGAAGAAGACCAGGTCGCCGGGGGCGAGCTCGACGGCCTGGACCGCGCGGCCGACACGGACCTGCGAGTGGGTGACCCTTGGCAGGCGCACGCCTATCTGCGCGTATACATAGCAGACCAGCCCACTGCAGTCGAAGTAGTTCGGCCCGGTGGCGCCCCACACGTACGGCTTGCCGAGGTGCTGAAGGGAGAGCAGCGATACCATCGTGGAAACGCTCGAGAAGCTCTCCGAACCCCTGCGGGAGAGGAACGACCTGAGGCCGGCCAGCGCGGTTGGATCCATTGTGTACCATATCCGGTTGCTGGCCAGCAGGGCTTCGATGTCGACTTCCGCCGCCGCCCGGGCGGTCGCCTTCTCAGGACCCACCCCCATACCGCGAAGCAGCAGTGATCCAGGCCTCACCGACACCTCGACCTCCACGTGAGAGCCGCCGTCCGAGACCTCTATCATCTCGAGAGTCGCGCCGTTGGCCCCGGCGATCTTCGAGGCGGCGGCCTCCGGTTGCTGCCCGGTGCCGAACAGGGGAAACGATTGCTGGACCGCGGCGAGGGAGGCGGCGTCGGCGGCGTTCTGGGCCCGGTGGCGCGCGGTGAGGTAGAGGCCGATGTCGACTGTGAGAAGGCAAAGCGACAGCACCAGGAACAGGCAGGCGATCATGAGTATGGTCACGCTGCCCCGCTGGTCTCGGATGAGGCGTCCGGGCGCTCTCATTCAATCATCCCTCTCCAGCGCCATGGAGGTGGAGCCGCTAAACGATGGCTCACCTATGAGGTGGCTGATCCCCGGCAGGAGAAGAGGCATACGGTAAGTGACTGTAACCTTCACCGGTGAGCCCTTGGACCTCCCCTCGGGAAAGCCGACATCAACGCCGGGTGGGTCCCCGGGGAGGCCGGCGGATGCGTCGAGCGCGGCCCCGCGGGCCTCCTCGACGTCGTTGGTCTCGGCACCACGCCGCGCGCCTTCGCGGCTGGAGGAGGTGACCACCAGGTAACAGTTCAGGGCAATGGCGACCTGGCAGACCGCTACCACCACAATAAGGAGCGTGGGCAGAACCAGGGCGAATTCCACCGTTGCCTGGCCCGGCGAGCCACCTCTCGTCATGCGCCTACTGTGCCGACGCCGCTTCGTCTTCAAACCGAACACCCTTACATCAATAGAGTTATCGAGGACACGGCGATGAGCCCCGCGGACAGGGGGACCGCATACGGCATCCGCGTGTGGGCGCACGTCCCGGCGATTGAACGGGGCACGATCGATTGCTTCCGCTGGAGCCCCGCCTTCAGCAGGACGAAGCGCGCGAGGAGCCGCTCGATAGAGCGGTCGCGGGCGACGAGCAGGGCAATCCCCGTCAGCCCTCCAAGGGTGGCCCCGGCAAGGAAGGAAACCCACAGCACGTGCCACCCGACGATCGCTCCCGACGCGGCAAGGAACTTGACGTCGCCACCGCCCACCATGTGAAGAAGGAACGGCGGGAGCAGGATCGACAGCCCCAGAAGCGACCCGGAAAGGCTTCCCGCCAGGCCCTTCGTGCCATCGGTGATGCAGGCCAGCAGGACTCCCGCCATGAAGCCGGTGGCGTTCAAGAGGTTGGGGATCCTGCCCCGGCGCACGTCGACGTACATCGCCGCCAGGCAGAACGCGACCAGTATGACCAGCGACACTACCCCGTACAAGGCATCTCCTACAGGCCGCTGGTGAGCTTGTCGAAGATCTTGGTGAAGAAGCCCTTTATCGCTTCTCCGCCCGCCGCCCAGGCGATGAGCGCTCCGGCTACCGCCGACGCCCCCAGTATCACCAGCGCGTACTCGGCGGTGGTCTGGGCCTCCTCCTCACGAATCAGCCGCTTTATCTCTTCCATCTGCCGGTCTCCTTTCTCTTCGCGCCGCCTTCCGGGCGGCTTGTCGGCCACGTTGATTGCCGGCAAGTTGCCGGCGCTACAAACCGGCACTCCCGGGGAACAGTCCCGGTTCCCATCCCCACCGGGGGACGGACGAAAGCGTCGGGGATGACCCACCAGCCTTCTGGAGAGGAGGAGAGGATAGCAATACAAGCAGATAGTAACACAAGCAGAGCAGGCAAGTCAATAGAAAAAGCGAGGGAATCCACGCTCTGAAGGAACCAGCGAGACGAAGGAAACTACCGGCCTGTTATCTCATCCGGGAGGTTGTTCCTGACCGCCTCACGGACCCTCCGGGCGACGTCGACGGCATTCTCGGCTTCAGTTCTCGCAATTGGCTCCCAGTCACCCGGGTAGCGCGCCTCGATCGTATAGCGGTTCAAAGACAAGACGGCGCCCATGTCCAACCCAAGTGAGATATCGTCTGGCACCAGGCTTGTCAACGCTTCGAGGTCATGTGTTTTTGGGAAAGAAATTGAAAGAAAGAAGAGAAGCCCTTTCAGATACTTCTCGGCGCATTGCTGCGCGTGAAAGCAGATCGTGTCGAACGGGCAGTTGTCCTGGAGCGTGAGTGTATACTCAGCGTTTCTGAGGTCATTTTCCGCTTTCTCGATCCATTGCACAACAGTATGGGTGCTCTCAGGCTCTCCGCTCATAGAGCACCGTTCCCTCCTGCAGAGCCGCGTGTATGATAGTCCCTACCCGGTCCTGGCTCCTCTCAACATCGTCTGGCGTAACAACGATAAGGTCTTTGGGAAGGCCTACTCCCACCAGCGCAACATCGATCTCGGTGGCTTTCTCCCTGCGGGAGCCCTTGACGTTCATTACGACCAGCAAATCCGCGTCGCTGTCAGGCCCAGCGGTCCCCCGGGCATGAGAGCCGAAGAGGATGATACTCTCCGGGTCGAACTGACCGACGATACGACGCACCATCTCTTCTATCTTCTCCTGGGCGGTTATCGTACTACCTGGTGAATCAGCCACAGGCACCTCCAGTTCCCACGACAATCCCACGGGAGCAACTTCATCTCGCATCCATAGGATACAACGCCGACGGCGTGTTTGGCGAGGCACGTTTCCAAACGGAGACGGACTGGGCGCCCTCCCTCGCCAGGACCTTGCCAATCCATGGTATGGGCACTTAGGAATTTAGCCGCCGGCGCAACACCGATCTCGGTGGTTTTCTCTCCGCGGGAGCCATTGAAGTTCATGATCACCAGCAGGTCGGCGTCGCTGTCCGGCCCCGTGGTCCCACGGGAAAGAGAGCCGAAGGGTCCGGTGCTATGGGGTGGGAGACTCGCCGGGGGGTATCCGCAAAGGGCCCACGGCCGTTATAGGTTACAGATAACAGCGGAAGCAACCGATATAGTCTATAATAGAAGCAACGAATGGTCTGGGTGGCGCCTTTGAACGGGGCAGGGAGGCAAGCCCCCATGCCGGGGGCAGGGAGAGTTGGCATGATGGGTGCGCATCGAAGGGGCCTTGTGGTCCTGGCAGCGATAATCACCATCGCGCTTATATTCTCGATGAGCGCGGAATGCCTTGCCGGGGACGACTACACCTGGATAAAGCAGAACCCCCTTCCCGAAGGACAGTACAGTGGCAGCGTGTCCGCGGCCGACTCAACACATGTTTGGGCCGTAGGGGCTGGTGGAGCTATTCTTTTCTACAACGGAACCACTCTCGGGCGGCAGTACAGCAGCTCAACCTATAACCTGAATGGCGTCCACGCCCTTGACGCGACTAACGTGTGGGCGGTTGGCGAGGCCGGCACCATCCTGTACTACAACGGAACCAGCTGGAGCAAGCAGGGAATAGGCGTCACCGCATATGACCTGGAGGCGGTCTGGGCCACCCCGCAATTGGCCCCTGGAACCCCGTACGTCTGGGCCGTGTGTGACTCCAACGGTTTTACGAACGCGACGATCCTCGCCTATAACGGTACTTCCTGGAGCGTTCAGTACACCTACCCTTCCGGCGGGCTGGTGGATATCTCCGGTTATGACGCGAACAACGTCTGGGCCGTGGACTGTGAGACCCACTACTACAACGGTACCAGCTGGCAGGTGGTAAATCCGGGTGGAGGTCCCGATGACCACGACCCTTACATGGTCTCGGCCTGCAGCGCTAATGACATCTGGTCCATAACCTGGTGGGGCGAGGTTCTCAAGTCCAGCAACAAAGGAGTGACCTGGGAAAGTACCGGACTTTATGATTACTGGCCCGTAAACATCTCCGCCCTGAGCAACAGCAATGTCTGGGTATCGGGATGGGACGGAAAGATCAGTTACTATAACGGCGTGTCCTGGACCGAACAGCCCTCCGGCACCACCCAGGACTTATACGATGTCTGTGCCCTGGATTCCACCCATGTCTACTCCGTGGGCTCGGAAAAGTTCCTCTTCTCCCGCGGAGGGGGATGGACCGAACAGGCCAGCGGCACCACCGCCAACATCCTGGACGTGGACTCGGTAAGCGCGGACGAGGCCTGGGCGGTCGGCTGGAACGCGGCACTGACGCGAGGGGAGGTCTTGCGGTATTATGGCGGTTCGTGGTCGTTGCGCGCGACCCTGACAGGCTACTCGATAGTCAGCGTCGCTGCCGCGGCCAGCAACAGCGTGTGGATTGTGGACGAGGACGGGTGGATATACAAGTGGGACGGCGTTAGCTGGACCACCCAGTTGAACATAGACTACCCGCTCTACGATATCGTCGCGCTGGATACCAGCCACGTGTGGGCGGTGGGGGCGACCGGAATGATACGCTACACCGCCAACGGCGGCACCAACTGGGGCACCCAGGCGAGCGGCACCGCGCAGAACCTCTACGGGGTAAGCGCCCTCTCCACCGGCAGCGCCTGGGCGGTGGGGGCCGGCGGCACCATCCTGTACACCTCCGACTGGGGGGCCAACTGGGCCTCCCAGGCGAGCGTAACGGCCGTGACCCTGCGCGGCGTGTCCGCCGTGGACAGCACCCACGTCTGGGCGGTGGGAGACACCGGCACCGTCCTGTTCTTCGACGGAACCTCCTGGAGCGTGCAGGACGGCGGGACCGCTGTGAACCTGAACGCCGTGAGCGCGGCCGCCGCCAACTGTGTATGGGCGGTTGGGGCGAACGGCACCATACGCCACTACAACGGCACGAGCTGGGGACCGCAGGCCAGCGGCACGGCCGTGGCCCTGCGCGGCGTCTCCGCCTTTGACGCGAACAGCGCCTGGGCGGTGGGGGACGCCGGCACCGCCCTCTTCAACGGCGGCTCTGCCTGGTCCGCGCTCTCCGGCGGGACCACCGAGAACCTCCGGGGCGTGGACGCCTTGAGCACGGACGTGGTCTGGGCGGTGGGCGACAACAGCGCCATACAGTACACGTCCAGCGGCGGCGAGACGTGGACACCACAGTCCTGCCCCACCGCCGTCAACCTGAACGCCGTCTCCGCCGTCAACACGACCTTCGCCTGGGCGGTGGGGTGGAACCCGTCCCTGTCGAGGGGCGAGGACCTCTACTTCAACGGAAGCACGTGGGCCCTCAAGGCGACCTCCGCCGGCGAATCCAACACCGGGGTGACGGCCCCGGCGACCAACCGTATCTGGGATGTCACCTCGATAGGAAACATCTGGCTCTGGAAAACCCCTCCTCCTGCTGGTACCTGGTCTAAACAGTACGACGACATCACCGACAGGCCCCTGAACGCGGTCTCCGCCGCCTCCACCCTCTACGTCTGGGCGGTGGGCAACGAGGGCAGGATATATAGGACGACGGACGGCGTTGCCTGGGGCAGCCAGACCAGCGGCACCACCGCCAACCTCCACGGGGTCCGGGCCCTCTCAACCTCCATAGTATGGGCGGTGGGGGCCAGCGGCACCATCCTGTACACCTCCGACGGGGGGACCAACTGGACCCCCCAGGCGAGCGGAACAACCGTCACCCTGCGCGGCGTGTCCGCCGTGGACGGCACCCACGTCTGGGCTGTGGGCGACGGCGGCACCATACTCTTCTACAACGGCTCTGCATGGGCCCCCCAGGAGAGTCCGGTAACGGTGCAACTCAACGGCGTCGACGGCTTCGACACCAGCAACATCTGGGCGGTTGGAGACGGCGGCACGATCCTGTACTGCGACCCGCCGTTCATCAAGCGTTGTTATCCTACCTGGGGAAATCCCGGCCAGACCATGACGGTGGAGGTGGTTGGAGCGTATACACACTTCAACGGTTCCAGCGTTGTCGATTTCGGGGAAGGTATTGCCGTTGTCCCGGGCAGCCTCCAGATTTTTGACTACACCAAACTCCGTGTCCAGATCACCATCGATCCCTATGCCGCCCGGGGGCCGCGGGACATCAGCGTGGTGACCGGTGCCGAGGAGGCAGTCCCCCTGGCGGGTGGCTTCATGGTGGGCCCCGACCCGGCTATTACCGGCACTGAAGCCTCGTACGGCCTGCCCGGCTGGACCGGGGATGTCATCATTGAAGGAAATGAAACCCACTTCGACCTCTCGGGCCAGGCCGGCTTCGGAGAGGGGATAGCGGTCAACTACATAAAAGATATCCAACCTGACAAAGCAACCGCTAACATCACCATCTCGCCAAACGCGTCCCTGGGGGGACGGGATGTGAACCTGGTATCCGGGAACGAAACGCCCCGCGCCCTTGCCGGTGGTTTCGCCGTTGTAAACACCCCCGAGGGAACCGGCGTCAAGGTAAACCCCGATTCAGCCACAACGGTCGAGTTTGACCGGGTTACCTCCGCGGGAATCACCACCTCGGACGAGAAGCCGGACCCCGGGACAGGCGGCTACCTGGTGGTCCGGGGAACCTGCCGGGACGTCTCGACCACCGCGACATACAGTGGAAACGTCAGGGTCACCCTGTCCTACCCTGATTCCGGCTTATCACCGGAAGAGGAATCCCGACTGGTGATACTCCATGAAGAGAGCGGAAGCTGGGTCGATCGCACAAAGAGCAGGGACACCGAGGCCGACAGGTTGACAGCGGAAGTGGGGGGCTTGTCCCGGTTCGTGGTAGCTCTTCCGGGAGAAGAACCATCCGAACTCTCGCGCTGGTACCTGGCCGAGGGCACCACCGCCTGGGGCTTCAACACCTACATAACACTGATGAACCCCAACGACGAGGACGTTACCGCAGACGTCACCTACATGACCCCCGACGGCCCGGTACAGAGGGACCCGCTCCTGCTGCCCGCCCTCTCCCAGACGTCCGTAGCCCCGGCGAACGACCTACCGTTCGAGACCGACTTCTCATGCCGGGTCGTCTGCGCCGAGGGAAAGGCGATAGCGGTGGACCGCACCATGTGGTGGACCGGCCAGGGAGCACTCTCCCCTGACGGCCACTGCTCGATAGGGGTGAACGCCCCCGCGGAGACCTGGTACCTCCCCGAGGGGTGCAGCGCTTACGGCTTCGAGACCTGGCTGCTCGTACAGAACCCCAACGACACCGATGCGACCTGCCAGGTCACTTACATGACAGGGGAGGACGCCACCGGCGCGGCCGAGTCGAAGACGTTCGAGAAGAAGATACCGGCCAACTCCCGGGCCACCTACAACATGGCGGATGACATCGGGCAGAGGAACGCCTCCATCAAGGTGGACTCCGACTTGCCCGTAATCCCCGAGAGGAGCATGTACCGGAACAGCAGGCGGGAGGGCCACGACTCAATCGGGGCGACCACCCCCGAGACCGACTACTATCTGGCCGAGGGCACATGCGCCCACGGCTTTGAGACCTACCTGTTGGTACAGAACCCGGGCGACAGCGAGGCGCGGGTGACCGTCACCTACATGACCGGCGGGGGACCGGTGCCCCAGCCCCCGTTCAAAATGCCACCGGACTCCAGGGAGACCATAAGGGTCAACGACGTACTCCCCGACACCGACTTCTCCATTGCCGTGAGCGCCGACAAACCGATAGTCGCCGAGAGGGCAATGTACTGGGGAGCCGACACACCCCTGGGAGAGGCGTCCCACGACACCGTGGGCCTGGCCGGGCCCCACACCACGTTCTACCTGCCCGACGGGAAGACCGCTGACGGGCACGAGACGTACACCCTGGTGGCCAACCCCAACGATACCGCCGTGGAGGTGGAGGTAACCTACCTGACACCCGACGGCACCAATAACGCCACCTTCACCGCCACGGTTGCCGCCGGTTCCCGTGCCACCTTCAACATGGCGGACGAGATTCCCGACGGCCAGGCCGCTATAGTGGTTACCTGCAAGACCGCTGGAGCGAAGATAATGGCCGAGCGGGCCATGTACTGGAACGACCGGGGAGCGGGAACCTGCACCATCGGTGGATACGGGGAATAGCTCCCCTTGTAGCGCCGGCACCTTGCCGGCATTCCCCGTTTTCCGTAGCGCCGGCATCCCGCCGGCAACCGTTCCCCGGACGCGGGCCGACGCCCGCGCTCAAGAAGGGGGAAAACAAGGAAAAGAGTGGATTCATCCCCCGATTGGGGGATGAATTCTTATCACCCCATGAGGTCATTCGTTCCCCGTCACGGTACGTTCGTTCCTTCATATGACCTGTTCGTTCCTTAATGCCTTCAAGGACTACACCCTCGGAACGCAAGTGCCGTTGTAATGGGTGTGGAGGCTGTTACGAAAAGCCTCAGTTAGAGGTATTAGAGGAAGGTAGTACGTAAGTACTAGAGGTAGTTAGTGCTGACGTATTATTCGTGACTCATGAGAAAGGATGAAAGGAGGTGAGAGATTATGAAGAAGGTACATAAGTTTTGCGTATTGGCTGGTGTAACACTGGTTGGAATGCTTGTGTTGTCTATGTTTATGGGAGCCTGGGTGGCTGGAGCCGCCCCCGTGACGCCAACTGTTGGGATTGCCCCGGCGCTTGAATTCTCGATACCCAGCACCGCAGCCATTACTGCTATCCCGGGCACCTCGCAAACCAATGTTCTCGCGGTAACGGTAAAGAGTAACGCTGCTTGGACGGTTACGGTGAGCACGGGCGGCTTGCTGACGTCTGGTCTAAATACGATACCCTCGTCCTACTTCACTTTGACCACGACTGCGACTGGGGCTACAGGAGTCACCAACCTTCAATACCCCACCATCGCGGGTACATGCCTGAGTGGTGCAAGGGGAACTTATCTCGACGGCCAGTTCACCTACAAGGTCGACCTGACGCCGGCGGCTGCGTGGCTTCTCGAGGTGGCCGCTAACTACACCTGTAGTCACACCTATACCGCCAGCAACTGATGAGCCGGGACCAACGCACAAAATCAATTGAATAGTACGTTTGCTCAGCCAGGTAGATTGAGCCGGTCTTATTATTTGTAATTTTTTATGATACTGAGCCGAGCTGAGCTAGCGTAATGATCTTCGATATAAACACACACGTGTAAAACAGAAGGGTTTTTTTATTTGAAGACCATGAAAAAAGCCGCGCTTTCACTGCTACTGGCGCTCATCGTTTCAATCTCGCTCCCGGCGACCGTCTCCTACGCCCAGGAAGAGTTCCACGTGAGAGTTTCTCCCTCCAAGCTGGAGCTCACCGCCGATCCGGGTGCTTCCAGTGAGTTCGATATAACTGTTGAAAACTTCACCGAAAAGAGCCATGCTCTCGATGTCTACTTCATGGACTACTACGTGAAGCCCGACAACACTGTCGTCTACGAAGAGCCCGGGCATTTCTCTTATTCGTGTGCTACCTGGCTCTCCACCGAGACCCCCGAACTCACGTTACCTGGTCGCGGTACGGCGGAGACCAGTAGCGCGACCAAGACCTTCGGGTTGCATGTCCCGCCCGAAGCGGAACCGGGTGGGCACTACGGGGCTATAATCTTCCAGCAGGCCGCCCCCGAAGAAGCGGAGGAACCCGTAAAGGTCTCAGCCCGCATCGCCGCAATGGTCTTGATTACCGTTCCGGGGGAGATAGTACGCGATGGTGTAATAAAGTCGGTTTCGGCAACCAGCAACTGGCTCTGGCCAACTCGTCGGCTTCCTGTTTTTCCCCGTTCACCGACTCGTTACAGCGTGGTCTTTGAAAACAAGGGGAACGTCCATCTCACCATTATGGGTAAGCTGACCTATAGACCCTCTTTCGGCTGGGGAGTTGGCACCATCGACCTGCCCGAGACGACGGTGCTACCCGGGACCACCAGGAATTTTAAGGGAGAAATACCGAAACCGCCGCTTTTTGGCTCGTACAAGCTGAAGGCCGAAATCTCTTACGGCCCCAGCCTCTTTGAGTTTGATACGACCAAGACCATGAGTTGCGGATTTAACTCGTACCCTATTCTGGCAATCCTTCTGGTGCTGGTCCTCTTGGGGGTGATTGCTGCTACCGTTGTGTTCATCAAGCGGAAGCGGGGTAAGAAGGCACCGGGGAAAGAAGAGGTGGAAAAGGAGGAGCCAGAAGAGAGATCCTGGACATCATTTTCGACTATCTGGGAGGAGAAACCAGAAGAAGAACCCGAAGAAGAGCAAGAAGAGGAGAAGGAAGAAGCCGGGGGAGAAGAGGTATCTGAAGGGGAGGAAGTCGAGGAAGAGGTGCTACCAGAGGAGGATGAAAAGGATTCCGGCGACGCCGGGGAGCGGGAGGACAACGGGGACGAGGGACAGAAGGAGCCCGGGGAAAAAGAGAAACTCCACAAACGGGGTTCAGGCAAGTTGAATCTCCGAAGGTTGTTCAAGAGGGGACGAAAGGAATAAGCCCACCGTCTGCATGACGCAACAACGGTGCCCGCAACAACGGTGCCTGGCACCAGGCGTGCGCTCACTCGGGGGAAAAACAAGGAAAAGAGTGGATTCATCCCCCGATCGGGTGATATATTCTTATCCCCCATTTGGTCATTCGTTCCCCGTCACGGTACATTCGTTACTTCATATGACCGGTTCGTTCCTTAATACCTTCAAACAGTAACAGCTGAGCATAAGTGCCGTTATAATCAATGTGTAATTATAGTTCATAGGTGACCGTAAAATGGTCAGAGATTCAGGAGGTGCGGAAATGAAGAAGAGGCTTATTATCGCAAGTGCTGTCGCGGGTGTCCTTCTAATCGCGTTTATGGGGGTTGGAGGATTTGCGCAGACAGCGAGTCCTACGGTTACCGCGACCTACAGCCCCACTCTCAATTTCACTATGACTCCTACCGCTATTGATTTTGGCGCTATCGTACCGACGGATCCAGTGACCACCGCGACAATGACCTCCGCGGTGGCAATAAAGAGCAACACGCTGTGGAACTTCACGTTGACAACCACGCCCATCCTTACGGGATCCGGAACCGCTGCAGGGCGGACTATCGGTGATACTCAGTTCACGTTCCTGCAGAATAATCCGTCCGCCGGTGTCACCTTCGATGTCGCGACCGGAGGCTTCCAGGCTAACATGGGTGTCCTACTCGCCCACGGAGACCGAGGGGTCAAGAGCTGGGATTTCAACTTCCAACTGAGCAAAGATTTCAATATATGGGCTGGCCCCTATGCTTTCCCGGTCTTAACTCCGACCCAGGTCTATACCGTAACCGCGATTTAGTGAAGCATTTGAAGCATTAGGCGCGAGTGGCTACGAGTAAGAACAAGCCCAACAACCGGGACCAAAATGGTCCCGGTTGTTCTTTGTTCATGAAAATCAAGAAACCGGTACTGATTACCATAATGCTCAGTATCGCGCTGGGGCTTTCCGGCATCCATTGTCCGCCCTGCTTTGCGCAGGAATTCGATATCAAGCTATGGCCATCCATAAACGAGCTTACGATAGAACCCGGCACCACCCAGGCTCTTGATATCAATTTGTTGAACAAGAGCACCAATGACCTGCGGTTAAGAGTCTATGAAATGGATTACACGGTAACGCCGGACAACAAGACTTCGTTCGAGGAACCCGGCCATTACTCCTTTTCCTGCGCGAGGTGGATTACTACGGAAATAAAGGAGTTCGAGTTACCCGCGGGCCGGGAAGAGACGATACCGTTTTCGGTCGCGGTCCCACCCGACGCGGAACCGGGAACTCATAACGCCATCATATTTTTTGAAGTAATTCTACAACCGGAGGTGGAAGGTGAAACGGTGGTGCGGTCAACCGGCAGGGTTGGCGCCCTGGTATTGGTAACCATTCCGGGGTTAATAGTAAGGGAGGGCGAGATAGAGTCGGTTTCGGTCCAGAGCGAGTGGTTCTGGCCTTCCAAGAAGATACCGGTAATCGGAGGGTCGTCACCCGGGTACAGGGTGGTAGTCAATAACACCGGTAACGTGCACCTTACCACCAAAGGGGTGCTGTACTACACTCCTTCTTTCGGCTGGGGAATGGGGTCTATCCAGCTTCCCGAAATGGTGATTTTGCCCCACACTAAGAGATACTACGAGGGGACCCTTCCGGATCCACCTTTCCTTGGGTCCTACGATGTAACGGTTGAAGTCATGTACGGCCCCAATATGTACGAGTTCGATACTTCTAAGACCGGTTCCGCCGCCTTCAACGTCTACCCGGCCTTCCTCCTTCTGGCACTCATCATCCTTATCTCGCTTCCTGTCGTTGCGGTCAAGTTGGTAAGATTCTTCATACGAAAGAAAAAAGCGCCTGAAGTGGAAGCGGGCGAGAAGGAAGAAAGGGGCGAGAAGGAACCGCGACTGGAGGAGCTCTGGGCCGAACTGTTGGAGGACGAGAAAGAGGAAATACCCGGGGACGAGGATTCCGGCGATGGCGGTGAGCAAGACGACATCGACGACGAGGGACAGAAAGAGCCCGGGGAAAAAGAGAAACTCCGCGAACGGGGTTCAGGCAAGTTGAATCTCCGAAGGTTGTTCAAGAGGGGACGAAAGAAATAATCCCACCGTCGACATGACCAACGACCTCACACCAGCAGGCGTGAACTCCCGCGGAAAAGGACAGAGGATTCAGAAATCAAGAGGCAACTCCTCTTGATTTCTACTATTATGGGAAAACAATGAGAAAGACAGCGGCAGTTTCGGCATTCATATTTCTGGTTATCTCCTGTTTCGCTCCGGCGCTCCACGCCGTTGCCCAGGAGTTCAACGTAGCCGTGTCCCCGGTCAAGTTCGAACTCACAATGGAACCGGGCACCTCGCGGGAGTTTGAGATCTACGTCGAAAACCGCGGCACCGCGGACCAGCGGCTTGCACTCCATTTTATGGATTTCTACGTCAAGCCCGAAGGCACCTGCGTGTTCGAGGAGCCGGGACATTACCCGTACTCCTGTGCCAAATGGCTCTCCGTCGACGTTCCGGAGTTCACGGTGCCGGCGGGACAGAGGGTAGTCAGCAGGTTCACCGCCACCGCACCGCCCGACGCGGAGCCGGGGGGGCACTTCGGGGCGGTCCTCTTTCGGCAGGTTCCGGAGACCACCGACGCTACGTCCCACCGCGGCACCGACGTTATACAGATAGCCTCCCTGGCACTCATTACCATCCCGGGAGAGATACTGCGAGAAGGTGAAATAACATCGGTCTCCGTTGAGAGCAAGTGGTTCTGGCCCACGAAAGAACTCCTCCGACTTCCCGTGTCACCGCCGAAGTATCGCGTGGCCTTCAAGAACACGGGGAACGTACACCTCACCATCAGGGGAAAGCTCACCTACACTCCCTCCTTCGGGTGGGGCCACGGCACGGTGGAACTGAAAGAGATGACCGTATTGCCCGATTCCGAGCGGTACTACCAGGGGGTCATCCCCGACCCTCCACTGCTGGGCTCATACAGCGTCAAGGTCGACATCCGGTACGGGCCCAGTCTGTTGGAGCTTGACACCACCAGGACCGGGACGGCCGGTTTCAGCACCTGTCCGACATCCCTGCTCCTCATCTTCCTTGTCCCGCTCGCTGTGTTATTCGTACTGTTCAAGCTCGTGGGGCGCCGGAGAAAGAAAAGTAAGGGCGAAAAGTAGACAACGCAAACAGGGTTCAGGCAAGTTAGATCTCCGAAGGTTGTTCAACGGGAGATGAAAGTAACAAACCCACCGCAGACCTGACGAACAACCGGCACGTTCGAACGGCACTCGCCCCCGTTCACCACCTGTATCGTCCTGGCCATGGTCATATTGACCGAAACAGATGTACCCTCGCCTTGGACAGCGCTTGCCGAGAGGATTAATACTGCCAGGACCAGGGAGCAGATAATGATGACCAGTACACGGCGACTCATCTTAACTACCCCCTTCCATCCACACAGCCACGATTTCAGTTCCTACTTATGGAGTCGGATGACAGGGCGCGAGACTGGTCAACCACATGGTTGAAAAACCGGTACTTTTGGTATGAGAGGGCATCCCCCGAGTGATGAGGTCTTACCCCCCTCCCCCACCCCGTAGCGCCGGCACCTTGCCGGCATTCCCTTTCCCTCCGCTCCTTCCCCCCTGACCCTTCCTTCCCCCTCCGCTCCTTCCCCCCACTGGGGGGAAGGCCGGGATGGGGGGTCTTAGGGGTTGGGGGAAGGTTAGGATGGGGGGGGGGTTCCCGGGGGAGGATTGAGGTGGGGGTAGCCGCCTTCCAGGCGGCATGTCACGGCCACGAATGCCGGCAGGATGCCCGCGCTACGGGGAACAGCGCGGTCCCGGATGCGGGTTTGAGCCTATATTTAAATCGTGTCCGGCGGCGGGGTGTCCTCCGCCTTTTCGGCCTGGCTGACGCCGATGGCTTTCATTATCTGAGCCGCGAGCCCTTCGAGAACGCCACCGCCACCGCCTCCGGCGACAAGGATCTCGGGAACGAACCGCTCGCCGCTGCGGGAGAGGGCGTCAACAGCGTTGACCACCGCGGTGGGGACGCTGCCCAGCGCCTCGACCTGGGCCAGGTACGCCTTGGCACGGGCCATGCCTACCGCCTCGACCTCGGCGCCCATGGCGGCCCCGGTCTCGCGGATGTAGGTCGCCTCGCCGTCGGCCTCCGCTTTCCTGGCCTTGGCGTCGTTGGTCTTTATGTCGACACCGACCTTGGCTTTCGCCAGGTCGGCCTGCATATCGGCGGTTCCCCTGGCCTGCTCCGTCTCTATCCTCTGTTCCTGCGCCGCCCTCTGCTTCTGGTAGGTCTCTATCTCCTGGTGGGCTATCTCTCTTTCGGTGAGCACCTTGACCATTCTCTCGGGGAACACCACGTCCTGTATATAGACTCCCCGGGTGACCACCTCGTAATCATCCAGCTTGGCCCTTATGTACTCAAAGGCCTGTTCCTGGACCTCCTGGCGGGTCTCGATGAACAGGACCGCGGGCATGCTCTGGAGCTTGTCCCTGAAGTGGTTGCCCACCGCCGCCTGGAGCACCTCGTTGACCAGGTTCTGCATCGTTCCCACCATGGATATCACCTTCGGCGCCCTGGTGTCGGGGACGTGTATCTGCACCTGGAGGTCGATGGCGAAAATGAAGCCCTCCCTGCTCTTACCGATTATCTGGCTTAGCTGCCGGTCCAGGTGGTGGGCCTCGGAGACCGCCTCGGCCCAGTTGAGGGTGATTATCTCGGTGGGGACTATCTCCGCCTGGTAGCACCGGGGGTTGATGGGGTACTTCCCGGTGCGAAGCGGCTCTTCCCAGATGCCCCGGTGTCCGGGGCGGACCAGCGAACCGAACTTGAAGCCGGCGCCGGAGGTGTCCATGGTGGCGAGGCCCACGTAGGCCTTAATGACCGCCACCTGCCCCTGCTCGACCACCAGCATCGGCACCAGTTCAACGCTGACCAGGAACGGGTTCAGCGCGTAGGCTCCGTACAGCAGCGGGTCGTGCTGCAGGCCGATCCGGCCCCCGTTGTCCAGGAACGCCTGGTAATCCTGGTAGTTGTTGTGCAGGTTGTTCTTGCTCCCCAGGACCGTCTCCACGAGTTCCGGGTCGGGAGCGTCTTCGGCCTCGGTATGTTCAAGGTCGGCGAACCCTCCCAGGCGGCTGGCGATGTCCCCCGGCGGCAGCGGATCGCCCTCGTAGGTGGTCACGATTCCAACCATGTCCACCAGCCCTCCGTCCGGGCCACCCGGCTGGGGGACTATCCTGACCAGCTCGCACTGCATGGGGAGCAGCCCGAATGCCTCTGGTGTCAGCCGCCCGTGCTCAAGTATGTACTGCTCCAGTTCAGAGATGATCGGCACCCCGTACACCTGGGACTTGGTGAGCACCAGGAAGCCCACAGGGTGTATCGGCGCGGTGCTCCCCGGGGGAAGCACCGGGCGCTGGACGCCCTTCTGGCCGCCGCCGGCGACGAACAGTTCCAGGTCGCTGAAGTTAGCGAACTCACTTTTGAAAACAGCGGACTTGGCGCCGATGGGTAAGGGCAGGCCGACCTGGGCGATGACGACCCCGATCTCATCGGCGGGCACCTGCACCCAGGGGAACTTCTGTACCCGGTACATAATCCAGAACTTCCACCGGAAGCCCGGCATGAGCAGTTCGGACTGGTAGCCCGCTTCCCCCTTGAACGCCACCGGGTTGTCATCGGAGAGCTTCTTGAAGCTGAAGCGTTTGGTGACAAGCCCGACCTGGGTGGCACCGATTTTCCTGATGGAAGGAAGGATAAGGACGATGAACAGGAACACGACCACCAATACGATTCCGGTTACTGTTTCTCCCATAACAGACTCCTTTCAATGTGGTTGGTAGAAGAATATCATATCTTCCCTATTCATTGGTCCAGTCCGTATCCGGGGAAAATGAGGGTTACTGGTACCCCTCAGGATTCGCGCTGGACGTAGGGGACGATCTCGGTCAGCACCATCCCCGATAGGATAAGGCCGCACCCCAGCCAACCGCGCCAGGTCAAGGTCTCTCCCAGAAGGATTATTCCGAACAGCACCGAGAAGACCGGCTCCATTATGAGGACCATCGAGGTCCTGATGGGGGACAGGACCCGCTGGGCATAGCCCTGTACGTAGAAGGCGATAGCGGAAGCGAAGACCCCGCACACGATTATGGTGGTCCAGACCAGCCTCCCGCCGGGCCAGGCGAAGCCCTCGAAGACGAGCCCGGCGGCGGTATTGCCGAGGGCCAGTACGCCCATCTGGAGAAGGGTGAGGAGCATCAGGTCGTACTCCTTTACGTACCGGTCCATGTAGATGATATGCAGGGACAGGGCGAAGGCGCAGGCCAGCACCATGAGGTCCCCGCCGTTTACCCGCAGGCCGCTTTGCAGGGACAGGAATCCAAGCCCGACAACGGCCACGATTATCGCTACCGTCGAGGCCTTATCGGGCCTCTGCCCCAACATCAACGCGGACAGCACCGGCACGAACACCACGAACAGCCCGGTGATGAAGCCGGCGTTGCCGGCGCTGGTGTACTTCAAACCGAACGTCTGAAAGGCGTAGGCGATGAAGAGGAGAAGTCCCAGGAGGAAGCCGGCCTTCAGCAACCCCCGGTCAACCTTGTGCATCCTTCCCACGCAGAACAGCGCCACTAACACGAACGCCAGCCAGAAGCGGAAGGACATGAACACGAACGGGGATATCTCGTTCAGGCTCTCTTTCACCAGGGAGAACGTCAGCCCCCATACCGCGGTGACCGCGACCAGCATCGCCTCGGCGCGGCGGGCCCGGCCGAACAACCGCCTGGTTCCACTGTTTTCGGTTGCGTTCATGAGGAGTCCACTGCCTCGGTCGACTACGATAGTTGCGTTAGTTGAAAATGAACCCGAAAGCTCATTCGTGGCATTTTACCGGCTAACACATTATAATTGCCAATGTCCTTGTTCCCGCGGTAACAGCAGTCATCGCACGGTTATGGGAATGCGAGGGTTCCAACGGGTAGGTAAGAGAAGCGGCGCAGTCGCGAGAGAAGGAGGTCTTATGAAAGGAAAGAGGTTTGGGACAGCAGTAGTCCTGCTGGCGGTGATGGCAATGGTTGCCGCCACGCTCCTTGCGGGATGCGGGGAGAAGGGGATGACACTCGAGGAGGGCAAGCTGCAGATGGGGAGCGACACCGCCTACCCCCCGTTCGAGAACATGGATGGTGGCAAGGCGGTCGGTTTCGACGTAGACATCGCCACCGAGATAGCCAAGAAGCTGGACCTGGAGCTGGATGTCATATCGACGGCATGGGACGGGATAATTCCCGGTCTGAAGTCCGACAAGTACGACGTAATTATGTCGGCGATGACCATCACCCCGGACAGGGAGAAGGAGATAAACTTCTCGGATCCCTACATCGACTCCGACCAGTCAATAGCGGTGGCAAAGGGCTCAGACATCAAGGGCGAGGATGACCTCAAGGGCAAGATAGTCGGTGTGCAGCTCGACACCACCGGCCAGTTTACCGCCGAGGAGATGGAGGGGCTGGCCGAGATACAGAAGTTCGACACTATCCTGCTTGCGTTCGAGGCCCTGGAACTGGGCAAAGTGGACGCGATAGTGAACGACTATCCGGTCAACGCCTACATAAGCCAGGAGAGGGGCAAGACCGAGGTGGTTGCCAAGATAAAGACCGATGAGCAGTACGGTATCGGGGTCAACAAGGAGAACACGGAACTGCTCGAGAAGATAAACGGGGCGCTCAAAGAGATGAAGGATGACGGCACCTACGACACGATCTTCACGAAGTGGTTCGGCGAGTCGAGCTAGAAATCGGCTGGAAGACATGCGCTGACGACACGGGGACCTGCTTACCGCGGGTCCCCGCGTTTGTTGCCTGAAAGGGGGCGGTCCAGGTAAACGATTTCTTAAGTGAGTTCTTCAACATGAAGATACTCTGGGAGTCGATGCCGTACCTGCTGCGGGGCATGTGGATCACCATCAAGCTGGCAGTTGTCTCGGAGGTGTGCATCCTTATCCTGGGACTGCTACTCTCCCTGGTGAGGATATCCAGGGTACGGGTGTTCCGGTTCCTGGCGGCGGTGTACATCGATGTGATAAGGGGAATTCCCTTAATCCTCCAGATAGTGATTATCTACTTCGGGCTGGGGCACCTGGGACTGAACCTGGACCGCTTCACCGCCGGAGTGCTGGCCCTGACGGTCTGTTATGCGGCTTACGAGGCGGAGATATTCCGCTCTGGCATCGAGTCGATCGACAAGGGCCAGATGGAGGCGGCCCGCTCGCTGGGCATGGGGTACATGAAGTCGATGCGCTACATCATTCTGCCCCAGGCCGTCAGGCGGGTGATACCACCTCTCTCCAACGAGTTTATCGCCCTTCTCAAGGACACCGCGCTGGTCTCGGTGATCGCGCTGGCGGAGGTGTTCCAGAGGGGTCGTGAGTTGATGGGAACCCTGGCCAGCGTGACGCCGCTGGTCGGGGTGGCTATCTGTTACCTGATGCTGACGATTCCCTTGATGCGGCTGGTCCAGTACATTGAGAAGAGGATGGCAAGGGGGGATTGAAAACGGAAGAGGCAATGATACGCACTGTGAACCTGGTGAAGAAGTTCGGTCACCACGAGGTATTGAGGGGGATAAACTTCGAGGTGCAGCCCTCGGAGGTTGTCGTCATAGTGGGCCCCAGCGGCTCAGGCAAGAGCACGCTACTGCGGTGCATCAACGGGCTGGAGCACGCGACCGGCGGACACGTCTATGTCGAGGGGATAGACATAACCGACCACGACACTGATATCAACCTGGTGCGGCAGAAACTGGGGATGGTATTTCAGAACTTTAACCTGTTTCCACACCTCACCGCCTTAGGGAACGTCACACTGGCTCCGGTCAAGGTCAAGGATATGAAGCAGAAGGACGCGGACAGGAGAGGGATCGAACTTCTGGACAAGGTTGGCCTGAAGGAAAAGGCCGACAGCTACCCGGCGCACCTCTCGGGGGGTCAGCAGCAGAGGGTGGCGATCGCACGGGCGTTCGCCATGGACCCGGATGTCATGCTGTTCGACGAGGTGACGTCCGCCCTTGACCCGGAACTGGTCAAGGAGGTCCTCGACACCATGAAGGACCTGGTCCGTGAGGGGATGACCATGATCGTGGTGACCCACGAGATGGGCTTCGCCAAGGAGATGGGGGACCGGATGGTCTTCATGGATGAAGGGGAGATAGTGGAAGAAGGGAAACCGGTCGACGTGTTCACCAACCCCCGGAGCCCGAGGACACGGGAGTTCTTCTCCAAGATCCTTTCGCACAACTGACATCCCTCGACTCAACCCCCGGATTCATTTCTCAATCGTTTTCCTGCGGGTGATATAATCAACAATCATGCAAAACGTAGCGTTCAGGGGGTAACAATGAGACGAATGAGAATTATGGTCTGGCTGTCGGTTCTCATAATGACGGCTGGCCTGCTCCTGGGGTCGTTTTCACTGGCGGGCGGAATGGAAACCGGTGCGGCGGGCGACCCGGTGCCCTGGTTCGCCGGTGGCAACGGGCAGCAGTGTGCCATCAATGCGATGGCCTCGTACGGGACGGATCTGTACACGGGGACGCTCCACTGGCTCAGCGGCTGCGAGGTCTGGCGCTACGACGGAAGCGACTGGACCAGGGTCGCCACCCGCGGGTTCGGGAACGCCAACAACGACGGGGTCGCCTCGATGGCGGTGTTCAACTCCGAGTTGTACGCCGGGACAATGAACTGGGTCAGCGGCTGCGAGGTCTGGCGATACGACGGGACAGACTGGACACGGGTCCAAACCGGGGGGTTCGGGAGCGGCCACAACCACAGTGTCTCGTCGATGGCCGTCTATGATGGAGCGCTGTACGCAGGTCTCGAGAACCACCAGTCCGGCTGCGAGGTCTGGCGCTCGGCGGACGGCGGTACCTGGAACCGGGTCGGCACCGGCGGCTTCGGGGACACGAACAACCTGGACGCCTCTTCTATGGCGGTGAACGGGTCTGAACTGTACGTCGGGACCCACAACACGGTCACCGGGTGCGAGGTCTGGCGCTCCGCTGACGGCGTCAACTACAACCAGGTGAATGACGACGGCTTCTCCGACGGGCACAACGGCACCGTCTCTTCCCTCCAATCGTTTGACGGGAAGATGTACGCGGGTACCTGGAACGACGGGACCGGCTGCGAGATATGGCGCCGCGACGGGCCGACCCCGGCCGACTGGACGCAACTGGGCGGCGACGGCTTCGGGAGCAAGCACAACGTTGACGCGTCAAGCATGAGCGTCTATGACTCCTGCCTGTACGTGGGGAGCTACAACCATGATTACGGCTGCGGGGTCTGGCGCTCCGCCGACGGAAACAGCTTCGAGCAGGTCAATACCGGCGGCTTCGGGGACACCAACAACCTGGACGCTTCTTCAATGGCCGCATACGGCTCGAACCTCTTCGTGGGGGCCACGGACCTCGAGAGGGGATGCGAGGTGTGGAGGACGGCGGTCGCCGGTGGTCCGCCGTACACCGACTGGACCCAGGCCTCGTTCAACGGCTTCGCCGGGGCGACGTGGTACGTGGCCGAAGGCAGTACCTACGGCGGCTTCGAGACATGGATACTGGTGCAGAACCCGGGGGCCGAGACCGCTCACGTGACACTGACCTACATGACCGGCGAGGGCGAGAAGGAGGGTCCCGCAACCGACGTGCCACCCGGTAGCAGGGTGAGCGTGAACGTGGCGGATACCGTGGAGAGCTTTGATGTCTCCACCGAGGTCAACTCCGATAGGCCGGTGGTGGTGGAGAGGGCGCTCTACTACAACCAAAGGCAGTGCGCCACCGGCTCGCTGGGTGCCACCAGCGCCGATACCAACTGGTACGTGGCGGAAGGCAGCACCTCCGGCGGCTTCGAGACATGGATACTGGTGCAGAACCCGGGGAGCGAACCGGCGGAGGTGAACCTGAAATATTACACCGACAAGGGGATGGCGTTCGGCCCCACCATAACGGTACAGCCGGGGACAAGGCGGAGCGTGAACGTGGCGGATACCGTTGAGACGATCGAGGTATCAACCGGGGTGACGTCGGACAACCCGGTAGTGGTGGAGAGGGCGCTTTACTACAACGAAAGGCAGTGTGCCACCGGCTCGGTAGGGGCCACCGACACGGACACTAACTGGTACGTGGCCGAGGGGAGCACTTGCGGCGGCTTCGAGACCTGGATACTGGTGCAGAACCCGGGGAGCGAGCCAGCCAAGGTTGAACTTACGTACCAGACCGAATGGGAGGAGGTTGCGGGCCCCACGCTCACCGTGGGTGCGGGATGCAGGCAGAGCGTGAACGTGGCCGACACGGTGGAGACATACACGGTGTCAACACGGGTGGCCTCCGACAACCCGGTGGTGGTGGAGAGGGCGCTCTACTACAACGACAGGCAGTGCGCCACCGGCTCGGTAGGCTCTACGAACACGGGCGTGGCCTGGTATGTGGCCGAAGGCAGTACCTACGGTGGCTTCGAGACCTGGATACTGGTGCAGAACCCGGGGGCGGAGACCGCTCACGTGACAGTAACCTACATGACCGGTGAGGGCGAGAAGGAGGGACCAGGTATAGACGTGGCGCCCGGGTGCAGGGTAAGCGTCAATATAGCTGACACAGTCGAGACATATAACGTTTCCACGCGGGTTACATCGGATAGACCGGTGGTGGTGGAAAGGGCACTGTACTACAACGAAAGGCAGTGCGCCACCGGCTCCGTGGGGTTCGACGTGAACTAGAAAACCGCCGCGGCGGATTCGCGGCAGGTGCTACGGCGGTGAAAGCAGTGTCCCTTCTCATAAGTACGGTGACGCACCGAGAGCGTCGAAGCGCCGCTCCGGCAAGGCGCGCGACTGAAGTCGTACTCTTGGAGTACTTCGAGGGAGCGGAACGCGGCCGGTGTGGATGCAGCGGCGTTCGAATGCCATTGTATTTATGAGACGGGACACCGGGCAGCCTCGAGGGAAAGGTGTTGCTGAAATGGTAGAGAGAATCAGGAAGCCGGTCGTTTTGTCCAGGGTCGTTTGTGCAGCGCTGGTGTTACTGCTGGCTATGGGTATGTCTATCGCCATGCTGCCGGCCGGGCAGGCGGAGGCCGCACCCGTGCCGACCGAGGTCAACATACCCGACGGCTGGCCCTGGAAGATAACCCACCTTGACTATCCCACAATCGGCTGCCCGGTGATCCGAAAGAAGGGAGAGACGTTTACCCTGGAGTTCGACTATGTTGGCAAGGGCGCGGGCGGATCGCAGCCCGATGTCTCCGACTGGGACGTCAGGCTCCTTTCATCCAATGACCAGTGGCCGACCGTTGCGGACCTGCCGGTCCAGAACGCGGTCAGGGCTGAGTCGTTGGCGTGGGCGAAAGGCGCTTCGCCGGAATCGCCGGCCAAGGGAGAGTGGTCGGGGCCGTGGGCCGGCAAGGAGGTATGGCACGTTACAGTGAAGGTGCCCTCGAGTGCACGCTCGGATCTCTATGACCTGCAGGTGACCGCGGATGGGGCAACCACCATAACCGATTCCCAACCCCACGCGGTACAGGTGATAGACGAGTACAAGGACGACTACAACTTCATACAGATCACCGACTTTCACGTCAATGACCCGCGGGGGCCCGGCATCGCCTTCGTGCCGGGGCCGTACCCGGATCCCAGCCAGTTCAAGAACTACCTCTACAACCTGAAGGCGCTGGACAACGTGAACAGGTTGAACCCCGACTTTGTGATCATGACCGGCGACCTGCCCTTCGGGGTTCCCGAGTTTGCCGCTGACCTTTGTCCTCTATACTGGCCGGCGGACAAGAGGACCGACTTCGCCGGAGAGGCGCCCGACTGGGACGGAGAATACAGTCAGGCCTACGAACAGCTACTGCGGCTCGAGGTTCCGGTCTTTTGCATACCGGGCAACCACGACTGCTACAACCTCCAGAAGCAGAATGGGGGAAACCAACCCCACACACACAAGCATCATCAGGACGGAGCGCACATCTGGCACACCATGATAGGCCCCCGGTTCGGCGGGTGGGATTACGGCGACAAGCTCCACATCACCGGCATGAATGGGTACGACAAACCGCAGAGGGACCCCTGGGCGTTACTGGGGAAGGGCCAGCGCTCCAGCATGGATATATGGCCCTACTTGTGCCCGGTTGATGCGAACGGGGCGATGAGGGAAAACCAGTGGGGGTGGATGTTAGGCGACCTCGCCAAGGTCAAGGGCAAGTATGAGTTGTTGATGATGGCGGTCCACCATCCGTTCTACGGAAAATCAAGCGGGGACACCTGGGCGAGCCAGGCCCAGATGGACGACCTCATGAAGTACACTCATGACTACGGTGTCGGCCTGGCGATAAGCGGGCATGTCCACAGGGACGATGTTTTCATCGACACGTCCCATCCCAAGAAGGTGACACACCTCAACACCACTACCACCAGCTTCGGGACAATCGAGTACCCGGGAATGCGCCAGGTATTCATTGAAGATGGAGCGGTTGGCAGGTACAACTACAAGGGTGACTGCTACTCCCTGCCCACCTACAAGGACACCCAGATAAAGAAGCACTCGAACTTCGCGGAGGCGTATCTGGCGCTGGCGGACCTCGATACACCGGCGGTGGACGCGGGCTTTGACTCAACGGATTCCGATAGCGTCAACAAGAGTTTCAGGTGCACCAACTACTTCACGGAGGGTGACCCTCCGGTGAACCTTGACAGTACGGTAGTCGATTTCCCCATGGACGATATAGGCGATGTCGGCCGCTACCGCATATCCAACGGAACCCTCCTGGAGTACTGGCGTCCCAGGACGAGCTATATGACGTTGCGCGTCAAGATGGATGAGATTCCGCCCGGCGGTACCGTCAACACACAGGTCCAGGCCCTCTTTATCGCCTCGGTGCATCCCGGGTCGGGCAAACCCGGAGAAACGGTGGACGTCAAGATCCTGGGTGACGGCGAGAGCTTCACCCCCGGGGTCAGCGTAGCCACTTTCTCCGGCGATGGCATCACCGTGAACTCCACCACCGTACAGGATCTCAACCACGCTACCGCTAACATAACGATTGCCCAGGACGCGCCCGCGGGCGCCCGGGACGTCAACGTTATCACCGGAACCAGGGAGCCTTACCCCCTCAAACGCGCTTTCACCGTCTTTACCGAAGCGCCGGCCATCAAGGCCTGTTCTCCCACCGAGGTAGTCCAGGGCCACGAGGTTGATCTTCACGTACTGGGAAACAACACCCACTTCGAGGATGGCGTGAGTAAAGCGGACATCTCGGGGGAAGGCGTTGCCGTTGAATCAACCACGGTAACCGACTCCGCTCACGCCACCGCGAAGATAAAAGTGGGCGTTGCGGCGACCCCCGGCGAACGGGACGTAAACGTCATCACTGGGGCGGAGGTCCCTCATCCCCTGGCGGGAGGCCTGACGATCTACGAAGCGCCGGCTCATCCTCCCTTCGTACACAGCATTACGCCAATCTCCGGTACGGTGGGAACGCAGGTGACCATAAGTGGGGGGAACTTCGGAAACACCAGGGGTTCTTCGGATGTCACCTTCAACGGCATACCGGTCACAGAGTATATTTCCTGGTCTGATTCCGAGATACTGTGCTCTGTTCCGTTTGGAAGCTTCACCGGTGCCGTAGAAGTGAGATGCCCCTGGGGCACATCGGAGGGCGAGAGATTCACGGTAACCGACTTCATGTTTTACTTCGCGGAAGGCACCTGCCGCCCCGGCTTCGACCCCTATATCTGCATCCAGGATCCTTGTGACAACGATGCTGATGTGAAGATTACCTACATGAAGGGCGACGGAACCACACAAGAACAGGTGCTCGACGTTCCCGCGCACTCCCGCTCAACCGTCGTGGTGAAGGATACCCTGGGGGAGGGGGACGACCCCGCGCACGATTTCTCGGCCAAGGTGGAGTGCACCAACGGGGAAGAGATCATCGCCGAGAGGCCGATGTACTTCAACTACGGTGGCGCCTGGACTGGCGGTTCGGACGTTGTGGGGGCGCTGGCGCCGGCCTCCACGTTCTACTTCGCCGAGGGCACCTGCCGCCCCGGATTCGAACCTTATTTCTGCATACAGAACCCGGATGATACTGAGGCGCAGGTGAAGATCACCTACATGAAGGGCGACGGCATGACCCAGGAGCAGGATCTCGTTGTTGCCGCGCACTCCCGCTCAACCGTTACGGTGAACGATGCCCTTGGCGTGGGGGACGATCCCGCCCATGACTTCTCGGCGAAGGTTGAGTCAACCAGCGATGTAAAGATAGTTGCCGAAAGGCCGATGTACTTCAACTATCACGGTGTAATTACGGGCGGGCACGACGTGGTGGGCGCGCTCGCGCCACGTAACTGTTTCTACTTCGCCGAGGGCACCTGCCGCCCCGGCTTTGACCCTTACATCTGTATCCAGAACCCGCAGGCCAACGATTCCTATGTCGATATCACCTACTTGAAGGGTGACGGAAACAGTGTCGAGCAGTCACTGGTTGTGGGAGCACGGACACGCTCAACCGTGAGGGTAAAAGACGTCCTTGGGGAAGGTGACGACGCCGCTCACGACTTCTCCTGCCAGGTGGAGTCAACCAACCTGCAGGAGATCATAGCCGAGCGGCCCATGTACTTCTCCTACGGTGCCGCCGGCTGGACGGGGGGTTCGGACGTGGTGGGCGCGCTCGCGCCGAAGACGGCCTTTTACTTCGCCGAGGGCACCTGCCGCCCCGGCTTCGATTCCTACATCTGTATCGAGAACCCGGAGCTTGCCGTTGCCGAGGTGAAGATAACCTACATGAAGGGCGATGGAACTACACGGGAACAGGATGTGACGGTCGGGGCGCATTCCCGCTCGACGGTTGCCGTTAAGGATACGCTGGGTGTGGGTGACGACGCCGCTCATGACTTCTCGGCGAAGGTGGAGTCAACCAACGGAATCAAGATAGTGGTGGAGCGCCCCATGTACTTCAACTACCAAGGCGCCTGGACCGGTGGCCACGACGTAATCGGCTTCTAACCGCCACATATGCCACAACACACAACAAACACAACAAAATGACACCCTGGTGCCTGGCACCAGGGTGTCATTCCGACGCCTCCCGACGGGTTATCTCCCTTATGTTCTCTTTGTACCGGTGCGCCATGTCGCGGTAGACGTCGGAGGCCATCTTCGGGTACATCGCCATCTCGGGGGTAAGCTCGTTTCTTACCTTTCCGGGGATTCCCATGACCACACTCCCGGGCGGAATGACCGTACCGTTGGTCAGTACCGTACCCTCCGCCACGATGCAGTTCTCGCCGATGTCCACGAAGTCGGGGATGATCGCGCCCATGCCTATCACCGTGTTATCGCCGATGGTGGGGCCGTGGAGGATTGCCCCGTGGCCCACCGTAACCCTCGAGCCAATGACCGCTTCACAGTCCGGCCGGGCGTGAATGACACAGTTCTCCTGCACGTTTGAGCAGTCGCCTATCACGATGCGGCCATAATCACCCTTGAGTCGGGCGCCGGGCCCTATGAAGCACTCCTCGCCCATCTCCACCAGGCCGATGACGGTGGCGGTGCTGTCTATGTAACAGGACTCCGGCACCAGCGGCTTCCTTCCCTCGAACTCAAAGATGCCCATCGTTCCTCCCGTAGCGCCGGCATCTTGCCGGCTTCTGTCTCGGCCGTTTTCCTCTTACTCGAACTCCTTTTCTATCTCCTCGGCAAGCACCTTCTTGAGGACCTTGCCGACCGGTGTGAGCGGCAGCATCTCCCTGAACACCACCTGTTTCGGGACCTTGAAGCCCGCCAGGCGCTCGGCGCAGTACACCTTGACATTCTCCTCCGTCAGTTCCGAGGTCGGCACCTTCAGGATGTAGGCGCGGCCGGACTCCCCCATGACGCTGTCGGGGATACCCAGGACAGCGGCAAGGAGTATTTCGGGATGCTCGCACAGGACCTCCTCGACCTCACGTGGGTAGACGTTCTCCCCGCCCCTGATGTACATCTCGGAGGTGCGGCCCACGATGCGGTAGTAGCCGTCGGAGTCACGGGTCGCCAGGTCGCCGGTGTACAGCCAGCCCTCGTCGTCTACCGCGTCCCTGGTGGCGTCCGGGCGGTTGAGGTAACCGGCGAAGACCGTCGGCCCACCAACCGCTATCTCTCCCACGATGCCGTCGGGCACCTCCTCCCGGTTCCCGTCCGTGAGCTTTACCTTGACGCCGGGAAGGGGGACCCCGATGGTGTTCAGCTTGTGCTCCTCGGTGTCGTCCTTGAGGGTGGTGATCAGGTTCCCCATGGTGCCCTCGGTGAGCCCGTACCCGATGATGACGTCAGCCTCCATCCTGCTGTTGACCTCCCGGAGGATGTCAGGGGGACACGGCCCCGCGCCCATGATGAGGTACTCCAGCGAGGAGTAGTCGTACTCATCGAAGCGGGGATGGTTGAGCTGGAGCGCGGTCATCGCGGCCACCGCCCCCATAACCGTAACATCGTGCTCGCTTATCAGCCGGAGGCTGTCCTCGATGTCAAAGTCGGCGAGTACCACCGTAAACCGGTTTACCACCGACCCGCAGATGCCTCCTATCATGCCCCCTGAGTGGAACAGGGGGAAGAACACCGCAACCACCTCCGCGTCCCTTCCCTCGGGCAGGCGCCCCCTCCAGCTGGTAAGGTTGAACACGATGTTGCGCTCGGTGAGCACGGCTCCCTTGGGAGTGCCGGTGGTTCCCGAGGTGTAGATAACCGCTACCGGTGTGTCCGGCCCCGTGGCCGAAGCCGCCGCATGGAGGTCCTCCGGGCCTGCCTCGGCCGCCCTGAGGGCCACCGAATCGAAGGAGGTGAACGCTTCGCCTTCGGGGGGCCCACCCGCCACCACCACAGCGCCGGGGCCGAACCGCGATGAGAGCATCTCCTGCATCTCGACTGCGCCCTCGCCGGAAACGAACCTCTCTCCCACCACCATGAGGCGGGGCTCCGAGTCATCGATGATGAACGCCGACTCTCCGGCCTGGAGGCGGTTATTTATCAGCACCGACGTAACGCCTATCATCTCCGCCGCCAGGAAAGCTATCGGGTGCTCGACCTGGTTGTCCATCATCAGCGCGATCCTGTCACCCGGCGAGAGGCCCAGCGCCAGGAGGGCGCGGGCGAACAGGGAAACCTGCTCCGCGTACTCCCGGTAGGAGAGCCGGATGTCCCCACAGATGAGAGCGGGCCTCTCGGGGACGTCCCGGGCGGCAAGTGATAGATAGTCAGCCAACCGGTCGGACGTCTGTGCATCGGCCACCTTGAAAGCCTCCTTGTCGCGGGCACGGGGTTGACCACCGGGCCGGTCAACCTGCCGTGCAAGGAACGTAACCGGACGTGACTATTATAACCGGCGCCCGCTTATCCGGTGATTATCCAGGTATCTTGTAAGGTTCTTGTTGCGTTATACGTTATACGAGTTGAAGTGGGTTGAAAGCCCTGGTGGCGGATGGACAAGCGAAGGATCAGGTTAGTATAAGGATGTCGCGTTTAAGAGCAACTGTCGCGGCCCTGATAACCGTTGCGGCAATGGTTGCGGCGGCGGCGTTATCGGCGGCGGCCCCGGCCGTGGTGAGCGCAGGGACGGCATGCGAGCGTAGCATCTCCGTCTCACGCAGGCAGGGGGAGGTGCTGGTGCGGTTCAGAGACGGCATCAGCGCGACCGAAAGAGGTCGCATCACGAGGGAGGCGGGCGCGAGGGCGACGCTAAAGGAGATAGGTCCTGCCGGGAACAGGCACACCCGGCTTATCAATCTCCGGACGGGCGTGGAAATCGATGAGGCCGTCCGTTTGCTTGAGGCGAGCGACGCGGTTATCAGCGCCGAGCCTAACTTTCTCAGGCGGGCCATGTACACCCCACCAGACCCCGGCTTCCCCAACCAGTGGGGCCTTCACAACACCGGCCAGAACATCGGAGGTGTCGATGGAACCCCGGGGGCGGACATCCACGCGGTGAGCGCCTGGGATATCGAGGACGGGCAGACCAACGAGATAACGGTGGCGGTGCTGGACTCCGGGATAGACTTCGACCACCCGGACCTGGAATCGAAGACATGGGTGAACCCGGGGGAGATTCCCGGCAACGGCATTGACGATGATATCAACGGATACGTGGACGATGTAGGTGGATACAATTTCGTCGGCATTTCGCAGAAGGTCTTCTACTACCTTTCGGGCGGGATGCCGGTGTTCATGTCGCGCCCCTTCGGCGATAGCGCCGCAACCCGGACGGTTGCCCAGTCGATAACCGGGGCCGGCTGCGAGCTTACCCACGTAGGGATCCTCCTGGACAAGGTAGGCGATCCGGCGGGGGAGATCAAGATCTCGGTAAGGGATGACCTCTACGGGGCGGACATATCCTCGTACACCGTCAGCCCGGCTGAGTTAGGTTCGTTCATGTACGTAGTCTACGAACCGCTGTCCTCTCCGGTACCGCTGGGGTCGGGGACGAACTACTACCTGGTGATTGAAACTGACAACCAGGACCCGGCGAACCATTACATGCTCTACGAGAACCGGGGAGCTGAGAACGGTGACGTTTACGACGAGGGCCAGCAGCATCACTGGGACGGTGGGACGTGGAACGGCAGCGGCTCCGACGATTATTACTTCAAGACCAACCCCAACTCGAATCCCAGGGACGATAACGGCCACGGGACGTACGTAAGCGGGATAGCCGGCGCCGAGAGCGACAGCCAGGGTATCGCCGGCGTCTCCCCGGGCGCGAGGATAATGCCGTTGAAGGTGCTGGACGGTAGCGGCGTGCCCAGCGGGGTTCTGGCAACCGACGAGATCATCGAGGCGATATACTACGCCGCCGACAACGGGGCGAGGGTTATAAGCATGAGCCTGGGCAGCCCGTTCGAGTCGAGCACGGAGCAGGACGCGATAGACTACGCTCACGGGCAGGGCGTGGTGCTGGTCGCGGCGGCTGGAAACGACGGGGACGAAACAACGTACTATCCCGCAAACTGCGAGAATGTCATAGGCGCGGGTGCCACCAACAACCTGGACGAGAAGGCCTCGTTCTCCAACCATAACGCGAGCGTCGATGTCACCGCCCCGGGGTGGTACGTGTACTCCACTACCAAGTCCGGGGGTTACGGTTACGGCTCCGGCACATCCGCCGCGACACCGATGGTTGCCGGGACCGCGGCCCTTATCTTTTCTTTCGACCCATCGCTTACCGCTTCGCAGGTGGAGCAGGTAATCGAGGACAACGCGGAGGACCTGGGGGACCCGGGGCGGGATGATTACTTCGGGCACGGCAGGGTGGATGCCTGCCGTGCGTTGAGCGATATTTCCTCAACTCCGCATATTGACCAGGTAGCACCATGCATAGCCCAACCGGGTGCCCAGGTGACGATCTCGGGGTCGGACTTCGGGTTTTCCAAGGGGACGTCGCAGGTGACGTTCAACGGTACGGCCGTGACCGCCTACGAGTCGTGGTCGGATACCGAGGTGATTTGTACTGTGCCCGCCGGCACGACTGACGGTCCGGTAAGAGTCACCACATCGAACGGCACCAGCAACGGGGTTGAGTTTACCGTGGACTACCCCGCACCCACGGTCACTGGCATTATCCCCCCTGGCGCGACTAACGATGGAACGGTCTCCATCACCAACCTCGCTGGCACCGGCTTCCGGAACGGGGCGACCGTTCAACTCGCCGGCCCCTCCGGCTCAGGGGAGACGGGAGCAGGCACCATAAACGCAACCGGCGTGAACGTGGCATCAAGCAAGAAGATAACCTGCTCCTTCGACCTCAACGGGGCTGCGGCGGGCACGTACGCGGTCAAGGTGGAGAACACCGACGGCAAGAGCAGGGAACTGGCCGGCGCCTTTACGGTCAGCGAGGCAACAACCCCCATCTGGTACCTGGCCGAGGGCTCCACCGACTGGGGGTTCTCCACCTACGTGACGATTCAGAACCCCAACAACGAGGCGGTAAGCGCCACCGTCACCTACATGACAGACGCGGGCGCTATGCCCGGTGGGGACATAGACCTCCCCGCAATGAGCCAGGCCACGGTAAACCCGAGAGGCATCCTGGGAGACAAGGACTTCTCCGCTCACGTGGAGTGCAAAGAGGGCAAATCAATAGCGGTGGACCGCACCATGACCTGGACCGGATCCGGTGCCCCCTCCCCCGACGGACACTGCTCGGTGGGGGTGACATCCCCCGCCACCACATGGTACCTACCCGAGGGCTCCTCCGCCTGGGGGTTCGAGTGCTGGCTCCTCATACAGAACCCCAACAACACCGAGGCAACCGCCCAGGTCACCTACATGATGAAGGATGCGGACCCGGTGACGTTCGAGAAGAAGATACCGGCACAGTCCCGCAAGACCTACAGCATGGCGAACGACATAGGGGAGGCCGACGCATCCCTCAAGGTGGTGGCCGACATCCCGGTAATCCCGGAGAGGGCCATGTACCGGAACAACAAGCGGGAGGGACATGACTCCATCGGGACCACCTCCCCGGCGGAGAACTACTACCTGGCCGAGGGCACCACCGACTGGGGGTTCACCACCTACGTGCTGGTGCAGAACCCCAACGACACCGACACCGACGTCACCGTCACCTACATGACATCATCAGGAGCGGTGCCCCAGGCACCGTTCACCATGCCTGCCAACTCGAGGAAGACCATAAGGGTGAACGACGTGCTCCCCGCAAGCGACTTCTCCACCCAGGTCCACGGCTCCCAGCCCATCATCGCCGAGAGGGCCATGTACTGGGACAACGGAACCGGAGAGGCGTGCCACGACTCTATCGGGTTATCCGCCCCCCACACCACCTTCTACCTCCCTGACGGTGAGACCTCAAACGGCAGGGAGACCTACACCCTGGTAGCCAACCCCAACGCGACAGACGTCACGGTAGAGATCTCCTACCTCACCCCCGACGGGACGGGGAACGCAACCTTCACCGATACGGTGGGGAGCAACTCCCGCAAGACGTACTTCATGGCCGACGCCGGGATACAGGGAAGGGCCGCGGTTCTGGTCACCTCCAAGACCGCTGGAAGCAAGATAATGGTGGAGAGGGCCATGTACTGGAACGAGCGGGGAGCGGGGACCGATACCATAGGGGGGTACAGCGACTGACCCCTTCTTGTAGCGCCGGCACCTTGCCGGCTTCCCCCGTTCCCTGTAGCGCCGGCACCTTGCCGGCATCCCTCGTTCCCTGTAGCGCCGGCACCTTGCCGGCATCCCTCGTTCCCTGTAGCGCCGGCATCTTGCCGGCATCCCTCGTTCCCTGTAGCGCCGGCATCTTGCCGGCATCCCTCGTTCCCTGTAGCGCCGGCATCTTGCCGGCAACCGTTCCCCGGATGTGGGCTAGAGCCCGGAGATGAGGATTGAAGGCCACACTCAAGAACGGAGAGGCCTAATCTTTCATTATTAACGCTACCAGCCTGAGGAGAGCAAGCAGGATCACCGCTCCGACGAACGCCACAAAGAGGCTCCACCAGGTGAAGCCGGTGATCCCCCGGGAGCCAAGCGCGTTGAACATCACCCCTCCGATGACCGCGCCGACCACTCCCGCGACTATGTTCAACAGGCAGCCCATCCTGGCACCGACCCCTACGACCAGGCTGGCGAGCCACCCCGCGACACCACCGAGCACGATCCATGCCAGCAAGCCCATGTGAGTTCCTTTTCATCCTGCAACACAACGACTATCGGATATCCTTCACTTCTACGGAAATCAACGACTTCCCTCCCGCAACCCCCGTTATTACTATGAAACCTGAACACCGTAGCGCCGGCATCCTACCGTCTGTTACCTGATCTCAAGGTTGCCAATACCGACCCAGGGCCACTCTTCCCAGGTAACACAAAGACCCGCACTGACCGGATTGTTCAAAGTGTATTCGATACAAGCGAAGTACTCTTCCTCGTTACGTATCAAGTGGTCGTAGTATTCCCTTTGCCAGAACTGACCATTGCGGCCGAGGATTTTGTTTACTTCTTTCGACGTGTATGACTTCCAGGAATGCGTGAACTACCCCTCCCTTACGGAAGGGGCTTCCCTACTTTGAAGAAGGGAACTTTTCCTGCTTCAACGACCCGGTCACCCCGACCAATCGCTCAGTCAGGTCACCCGAATCTCCACAGGCGTGACTTCGGACCGTCCCG
>JAHIMR010000053.1 GCA_018896525.1 Actinomycetota bacterium | reverse complement strand
GGGGCAGCGATTCCGCAACTAAGATCCTGAACCCCCTCCCTTACGCATAACAAAGAGATATCCGCAACATCAACCACCATTGAGCAAATTCGCATTCGCGGAAAAGGCTTCCCTTTCCTACCAAACTGATATATACTATAAGTATCAGTCATAGGAGGAGGAAGAATACTCATGAATCGTTCCGGAATGACAAGGGGGGAGCGGGAGAGCAGGTCCCGCATCAAGCCGTACATCGACCACAAGGAGATGGTAAGGGGAACACTTTCGGTAAGGGCCAGAACCTGCGGCAACCCTAACTGCAAGTGCACCAGGGGAGAGAAGCATGTCTCTCTCTTCCTGGTAAGGAGCAAGGACGGCAAGGTCGAGCAGCTCTACATCCCGAGAGACAAGGAAGAGACGGTGCGCCGGTGGGTAAATAACTGGCACGAGGTTAAGTCTAACCTGGAAGAGATTTCATCATCGTACTGGGAGAGGTTGAAGAGAAAGGAGTAGCCGATACTCCGGCGCTTCCTTCGCTACGCGGACAAGGTCTATGGGCTCGACCGGCTCATCTGTGGGGTGAGTGACGGCCGCAAGAAGCCCTCCATTCCAACCTCTACCGTGTTTGGAAGCGTGGTGCTTATGATGCTCGCGCGCCTTGGCTCCCTCAACGCCCTGGAGCAGCAAGAGGGGTCCGCCTTCTGGTCCCGGTGGCTGGGCAGGCCCATGCCCAGCGCGGACACCGTCGGGCGCGTTTTCGAGACTATCGACCTGGAGGCGATCCGCTCATGTATCCACCACGTCTACACCAGGCTCAAGAGAAACAAGGCGCTCGGTGAGTTCGGCGGGGTTTATGCCCTGGTCATCGACGGGCATGAATCCTTTTCCTCCTACCTTCAATCTTGCCAGGGCTGTCTTAAACGGAGGGTCCGCGCCGGGGACGGGGAGCGCACCCAGTTCTACCACCGAAATGTGTCGGCGGTGCTTGTTACCAGGGATTTCACGGTTCTTCTGGACGTTGAAGAGCAGAGGAAAGGTGAGGACGAGGTAGCCTGCGCCACCAGGCTTTGCCGCCGCGTTCTTATGAATTATCCGCGCGCTTTCCAGGTGGTACTGGCGGACGCCTTGTTCCTGAGATCTGATTTCTTCAAGTTTCTGCTTGACCACGGAAAAGACGTGATCTGCGTGCTCAAGGACGAGAGGCGAGATCTTATGGAAGACGCCAGGAGCCTGTTCAAGAGTGAGCCCCCCATTCTCATCGATGATGGCAACGTGAAAAGAGAGGTCTGGGATATCGAGGGATTCACCTCGTGGGAGAGCCTGGGAAGGCCGGTCAGGGTGGTCCGCTCGCTGGAGACCAGGAGGGTGACAAGGCAGTTGACCGGCGAGGAGGAAGCGGAGACCTCCGAGTGGATGTGGGTGACCACCCTACCGCAGTGGAAGGTCGGGACCAAAGAGATCGTGGGCCTGGGACACGCCAGATGGTTGATAGAGAACCAGGCTTTCAATGAGATGGTCACCTACTGGCACGCCAACCATATGTATCGTCACCACCCCGCCGCCATCACCGCTTTCTGGTTGACGCTGATGCTGGTCATGAACCTGTTCAGGGCCTTTATCAATCTCAACATCAAGCCTGAGCTTCGGGCCGGACACACGCAGCTACACTTCGCCCGTCTCCTGTCTGCAGAGCTTTACGGGGATGGGGACAGCGAGAAACCTCCATAGCTACATGTTCCAATCTTGAGACTCTCTCCAGAACCCCGCTCAAACCGCCATCTCGGTGATGGTTTCCCCCTCCCGTAACGGCTCTATCGACCCCGCGAAGAGCGTGAAAAAGTCACAATCCGAAACTGGTCCGCGCATGATGCCCACTCTTTGGGGGCAAACACGGCGTTCTTGGAACAAGATGCGGAATCGCTGAAGATGGGGGGGGCTGATTGTATCGCTTAGGTGCCTCTGGTATCATAAGCTTAATAGCATATTGGTCTTCGGGAAAGGGTGGAAAGCCCTACCGGCGGTATAGCCCGCGAGCTCGAGAGAGCAGACCCGGTGAGATTCCGGGGCCGACGGTGAGAGTCCGGATGGGAGAAGATGTTTCAAACGCTTTGCGTTGTTGCGCTGGATTCTCCCGGCGCTTAATTTATTCCGATGACCCCTTGTACATGATCCAGATTGATTATGGGAGGACGATGGCAGCCGGTGCGAAGAAAACGTCAGAACCGAGCCGGGACGAGCGGTACATGGCCCGAGCCCTCGAGCTAGCCGAGATGGGAAGGGGGCGGACCAGCCCCAACCCGATGGTGGGCGCCGTCATCGTGAACGAAGACCGGGTGGTGGGGGAGGGGTACCACGAGATGGCAGGAGGTCCCCACGCCGAGGTGAACGGAATAGAGGACGCCGGTGGCGGCGCCCCCGGCGCCACCATGTACGTGACCCTCGAGCCGTGCACGCACACCGGCCGCACGCCATCCTGCGCGGCCCGGCTGGTCGAAGCGGGCATCAAAAGGGTGGTGATAGCACTCCGAGACCCGAACCCGAACGTCAGCGGGGGAGGGGAGAGGTTCCTGGAGGAGCACGGCGTGGAGGTGGAGGACGGGGTTCTGGAGGATGCCGCCCGCCGGCAGAACGAGGCGTACCTGAAATGGGTAACGGCGGGCCGGCCGTTTGTAACGTTGAAGATGGCGATGAGTTTGGACGGAAAGGTGGCCACGCGGACCGGTGACTCGATGTGGATAAGCTCCGAGGAGTCAAGAGAGGACGTTCACGGGATGAGGTCGGAGAGCGACGCGGTGATGGTAGGCGTGGGGACGGTGCTAGCAGACGACCCCCGGCTCACGGTGAGGATGGGGGGGAATGTAGGGGGGGTGCTCCGGGTGGTGGCGGACAGCAGGGCCAGGACCCCGGTGGGAAGCCGGGTGGCCGACGTGAGTGAGGTACCGACGCTGGTGGCTGTCGCCGGGAACGCGCCCGGGGAGCGAGTGAAGGCGCTGGAGGACAGGGGCGTGGAGGTGGTACGCTCCGGGGAGGGCGGGAGCGTCGACCTGGGAGCGTTGCTGGAACTCCTGGCGGGCCGTGACATCACCAGCGTGATGCTCGAGGGCGGCCCGACGATGGCGGCAGCCATGTGGGAACGCGGCCTGGTGGACAGGCTGGTGTTCTACTACGCCCCCATGATAATCGGGGGGAGCGAGGCGCCCGGGCCTATCGGGGGGGAAGGCCACGTTACGATCGCGGAAGCGAACCGCTTGACGATTGATACGGTATCGGAGAGTGGCTCAGACATGAAGGTCGTTGCCTATCCGGCGGAGGTGTAGAAGGTGTTCACCGGGATCATCGAGGAGAAAGGTACGGTTCGGAGGCTCACCGGGGGCGGCGTGCTCGAGCTGGAGGCCGGCAGGGTGCTCGAGGGCACAGCGGTTGGGGACTCGATATCGGTGTCCGGGGTCTGTTTGACCGTGGTTGACCTGCGACAGGACGGGTTCTCGGTGGACGTTATGCCGGAGACGTTACAGCGGAGCACCCTGGGTGCGCTTGTACCCGGGTCGAAAGTGAACCTGGAGCGAGCGCTACGTGCGGGTGGCCGCATGGGCGGGCACATAGTCAACGGGCACATCGAAGGGGTGGGGACGGTCATCGGCCGCCGCGCCGAGTCGAACGCGGTCCTGCTCGAGATAAGTGCCCCGGAGGGCACCGGTAGGTACGTGGTGCCCAAGGGCTCGGTGGCTATAGACGGGATAAGTCTCACCGTGGCGGATGCTGGCGGGGATGATTTCGTAGTGTCTGTCGTCCCGCACACCCTCGAGGAGACAACCCTGGTGGACGCGCGGCCGGGAACCCGCGTCAACATGGAGGTGGATATAATCGCGAAGTACGTGGAATCTTTCCTTGCCCGCACCGGTGGGCGTAGGGGGCTGGACGAGGCCCTGCTTGACGGGGGGTTCGCGGAACCCGGGCAGTTGTAGTGGAAAACGGAGGTGAGGGGATGCCTTTCAGTGGCATTGAGGAAGCGGTCAGGGAGCTCAAGGACGGACACCTGATAATCGTCGTGGATGACGAGGAAAGGGAGAACGAGGGTGACCTGGTCTGCTCGGCGCAGATGGTAACACCCGAGACGATCAATTTCATGAGCAAGCATGGCCGGGGGCTCATCTGCATGCCTTGCGTCGCGGTCCGCCTGGACGAGCTGGAGATACCGGCGATGGTGGACCAGAACACCAGCGCCCAGGGTACCGCGTTCACGGTGTCCATCGGAGCCAAGGACAAGATAACCACCGGCATCTCTGCCTACGACCGTGCGGCGACGGTGCAGGCCGTAATAAACCCGGCGACCCGCCCGGAGGATATAAGCAAGCCGGGTCACGTGTTCCCCTTGAGAGCCAGGGAGGGAGGCGTTCTGACCCGTGCCGGGCATACCGAGGCAGCGGTGGACCTGGCCCGCCTGTCCGGGCATTTCCCCGCCGGGGTTATATGCGAGATCATGCACGAGGACGGGACCATGGCCCGGGTGCCCGAGCTCGAGAAGTTCGCTTGCAAGTTTGGCCTGAAGATAATAACCGTGGCCGGACTCATACGGTACCGGGTCAAGGAGGAGCAACTGGTCAAGAAGGTCTCGGAGGCGGAACTGCCCACCGACTACGGGGATTTCAAGGCCATCGGTTACGAGAGCCTGGTGGACGGGTCGTTTCACCTGGCGCTGGTCAAGGGAGATGTCAGGGGCAAGAAGGACGTTCTGGTCAGGGTGCACTCCGAGTGCCTGACCGGAGATGTCTTCGGCTCGAAGAGGTGTGACTGCGGGACCCAGGTAAAGGACGCGCTGCGGGCGATCGAAGAGGAAGGCCGGGGTGTGTTCCTGTACATGATCGGCCACGAGGGGAGGGGCATAGGCCTTGCCCACAAGTTGCAGGCGTACCAGCTCCAGGACGAGGGACTGGACACGGTGGAGGCGAACCTCGAGCTCGGCCTGCCGGCGGACGCGCGCGACTACGGTACCGGGGCGCAGATACTGAGGAGCCTGGGGATTACCTCCATGAGGCTGCTCACCAATAACCCGGCGAAGAGAGTCGGGCTGGAGGGGTACGGGCTATCGGTTACCGCGCGGGTGTCCATACAGACCGAGCCCTGTAAGGAGAACCTGAGGTACCTGCAGGCCAAGAAGGAAAAGATGAACCACGTACTGGACCTGGAGGAAGTCAAGGGCTCGCCGGATAACTAGGAGGTAAGAAAGATGGGTACGTTCGAGGGTCAATTGGTCGGCCGGGACCTCAAGTTCGCGATAGTCGTAAGCCGCTTTAACGAGTTTATAAGCAAGAACCTTCTCTCCGGGGCGGTTGACTCGCTCAAGCGCCACGAGGTGGCCGACGAGAACGTGGACGTCGCCTGGGTTCCCGGGTCGTTCGAGATACCGCTGGTTGCGGGGAAGATGGCTTCCTCCGGCAACTACGACGCCGTCATCTGCCTGGGGGCGGTGATCAGGGGGAGCACACCTCACTTCGACTACGTGGCGGCGGAGGTGTCAAAGGGAATCGCACGGGTTGGGCTGGATAGCGGCCTGCCGGTGGCCTTCGGCGTCATCACCGCCGACAACCTGGAGCAGGCGGTTGACCGTGCGGGGGCCAAAGCTGGCAACAAGGGCTGTCAGGCGGCGCTTACCGCCATCGAGATGGCTAACCTGGTGTCCTCGCTTCCGCAGGGGTAAATAGCAGTTCGCTACCGTGGTGATGTTATAATAGCACTGAAATGACGCCTTTCTAGCGAGGTGGTTAGGTGAGGTTGAGCGCCGAGAGGCGCGAGGGAAAAAAGCTCGCGCTGAATGCCATTAAGAGAAAGCACTCCGAGGTCATTGCCCGGATAACCGAGCAAGACCCGCCTCCCTCGTCTTTCTACGCTTTTCTGAAGCTGACCCGCAAGAAGTACTTCAACGGCTACCTCGATTCGATAAGAGTGGCCCTGGAAACCGGGGACAACACCGATTTCCTGGGCAACGAGACGTTCCAGAGCTACTCCCACGCGCGCAACGGCTACGCTCTCAAGGACGTCTTGAACGTACCACGGTCGGTCAGGAACGCGGTAACCGGCGTGATCGAGGAGATGGTGGAGAACGGCGAGGCACAGGCGGGCGCGGCGCTGGGCGCAATCACCCTTCTGGATGAACTTCTGCAGGATGCCGAGCTGATAAGGGCCCAGGCGTACACACAGACCCGTGACGAGGTCATCAGGTTTTATCACTCCTACCAGGAGGAGATAGACAAGTTCCCCAGCAACCTGGCCGCCACACTGGACTTCAGCACTCTCATGCTATCGGCGGTAAAGAAGGCGCTGGAGTTGATTGGAGCGGGAAGGTGTGCCTTTTTCTCCAGGGACCTCATGACCAACGTACTGCACCTGGAAGCCTCCAACTTCGTGCACGAGCGGGTCTTCAGTGACTCCATGTTAATGCTCGACGACAACCTGATCGAGCAACTGGTACACAAGAGGGAGACGGTCATCGTCGAGGGGCATCCGAGGTCGATGCCTTCCATCTCGTCGATAATGAGGAAGATGAAGAGCAGGGCGGTACTGCTGGTGCCCCTGATGGTCAGGGACCGTAACCTGGGGGTAATGCTCCTGGACAACGTGGAGAGGCCCGAGATGTTCACCCCGGAAACAGTGAACCTGGCGGTGAGGTTCGCAAACAAGGTGGCCGGTGCCATGGAGAACGCGCGGCTTCACGGGAGCGAGCAGCAGAAGATAAAGGAGACCATGGCCCTGCTGGAGGTATCCCGGTTGGTGACGTCCACCCTGGATATCGAGGTCCTGCTGTCCCGGCTGGTACAGATCACCGCCGACGTGTGCGAGGTGGGCAAGTGCACGGTCTATACCTGCCGCGGGGAGGAGAACTGCTACTATCCGACTGCGACCTTCGGGCTTTTCCCCGACTCCGAGTGGGAGACCGAGTTGAGGGAGGGAGTGCTGTCGGGAGACCTGGTGGACGAGGAGGCGGAGGTGCTCCTGGAGCAGCACCAAGTGGTCATATCCGATCCCCGGTTGTGCCCGTTCATTCCCGACGACCGGATAGAGGAGACCGGTATCAGGTCGGTTTTGCTGGTGCCGGTGTACGTGCGGGATCGCGTGTTGGGTATTATGGTCCTGTTCTACACAAAGGACCGCCACGAGGTGGAGTCCGAGGACCTGAACCTGGTGGAGGCGATTGTCGGACAGGCCGCGGTTGCGCTGGAGAACGCGTCTCTGTACGAGGACCTGGAGATGAGCTATTTCTCCACGGTGAAGGCGCTTGCTCGCGCTATAGAGGTGAAGGACCCCTACACCTACGGCCACAGCGAGAAAGTCACCGAGTACTCCATGGCGATCGCCAGGCGGATGGACCTCTCCGAGTGGGACAGGCGAAACATCAAGTACGCCGCCGCCCTTCACGATATCGGCAAGATCGGAATCGCCCGCAAGGTGCTCAACAAGCCGGGGGCCCTGAGCGAGGAGGAGTTCCTCCACGTAAAGACGCACCCCCAGCTTGGCGACTCCATAATAGAGCCGGTGGCGTTTCTCCAGGAGCCTCGCCTGATAATACTGCACCACCATGAACGTTACGACGGCAAAGGGTACCCCGACGGCCTGCGGGGGGTCGAGATCCCGCTGGGGGCCAGGATACTCTCGGTGGCGGACTCCTACGAGGCGATGATGTCGGACAGGCCGTACAGGAAGGCGCTGCCGATATCGGAGGCGATAAAGGAGCTTGACATCAATGCGGGGACCCAGTTCGACCCCGAGGTGGTGAAAGCCTTCCTGGAGGTCCTGAGGAAGGGCGAACTGCCGGAGATCAAGGAGCCCGCAGGTCAGGATGTGCCGTCGGGCTCCACCGGGTTAAGGATCTGACTGTTTTAACGGCCTTGGGCCGCGCCTTCAGGCGCGGTTCCAGCCCTGGTAGCGCCGGCATCTTGCCGGCATCGGATGTCCCGGGACAGTTGAGACGGGTTGGGAACCCGGTCCCGGATGCGGGCTGAAGTCCGCACTCAAGAACGAGGGGTGTCGGTGTAAACCGGCACCGTGAAGCAGAAGGTGCTTCCCCGCCCCGGATCGCTCTCCACCCAGATTCTACCCCCGTGGAATTCCACGATCTCCCTGCAGATGGCAAGCCCCAGACCGAACCCCTCCTGCTCGTCGCTATCACCGGAGCGCGCCTGGTAGAACCTGTCGAATATATGCAGTTGGGCCGACGGGGGGATCCCGGTACCGTTATCGGCGACCTGGACCTGGACGAAAGACTCATACTGGAGGGCGGATATCTCGATGTAACCCCGCCCCGGAGTGAACTTGATGGCGTTACCCACCAGGTTGGAGATTACCTGGGAGATGCGGGACTCGTTGGCGGCGATCGTGGGCGTACCCCCCGGTATCTTCGCCTCCAGGCGTATGCCCTTTTCTTCGGCCGTCTTGAGGTAGTGCGTTTCAACTGAACGGACAACAGCGTAAAGATCGACTTCGTCAATGCTGGCGCGAATCCCCCTGGCCTGTATACGCGAGAGGTCAAGCAGGTTCTCGATCATTGCGGAGAGGTTTTCCGCCTGTTTCTTGACCACGTCCAGGTACTCCTTCTGCTGGAAGGTAAGGGGACCGGCCCTACCCGCCAGCATGAGGCTGGCGAAGCCAAGGATACTCGTCAGGGGGGTTCGAAGCTCATGTGACACGTTGGAAACGAAGTTGGACTTCATCTCGTCCACCCGTTTCAACTCGGTGATGTCATGGAGGAAGAGCACCACCCCGGAGACTACGTCGAGATGGTTCTTCAAAGGGATGAACTGCGACTGCACTGTCGAGGGGTCGTTGCCGCCGACGGTCATCTCACCGAAGATCGTCTTTCCATCAAGCGCCGCTTCGAGGGCCTCAGCCACCGTGTACTTGCCGAGATCCGCGTCTTTCACCGAGGAGTCCAGGG
>JAHIMR010000052.1 GCA_018896525.1 Actinomycetota bacterium | reverse complement strand
TCCGCTTACCGATGAGCTACAGCAGTACACCAGGGCTCTCGGGCTGACTGAAGCCCTGCTGCTCGGTGGAGCTGATGCCGGAGAAACGCGAGATCAGAAATTACGACGGGAGGTGCGGTGATGGGTGGGGAAAGTGAGCTGGTGGGTTGGCAATGCGGGACAACTGCCCCCCGACAACGGAAAACCACGCGGCTTGGAGTTCAAATGAGGAGGTCGGCTGACCGGCGTGCGGCAAACGCCAATCAGCCGTGCTGGAAAGGCTCGCATCGTGATAAGATGTTGGCGTTGAAAGCGACAAATGAGGAATGTCGGATTAGTTGTTTCCGCAGCGCGACACGGAGGTGCCTTTGTACGCCGACCTGAATCAAAAGGCCCGAACTGTGCTCGAGCATAACAGCCGGCGGCACGGCGAATACCAGTACTTCGTCTCCGATTACAGGAAGTACCCGTTCCAGTACTACTGGGACTCGTGCATCCAGGCCATCGCCATGAGCCTGTTCGACGGGCGGCGGGCCGAGCAGGAGATGTTCTCCCTGCTCTCGAGGCAGTTCCCCGACGGATGCATGCCCTACATGACGAGTTGGGACCGACCGGGGCTGTTCTGGACGGTTTTCCTGAAGCTTACCAACTGGATAGGTCCGGACGGGCGGGCGAACATGACGACCGCGCCGATGCTCTCCGCCGTCGCGACCTGGGAGATCTACAAGAGGACCGGCAACAAGGCGTTCCTGGAGAAGGTAATCCCCGAGCTCGCCCGCGAGGCGGATTACATGGGCGTGCAGCGGGACCTGCTCGACGACGGCATGGTGGTCATCGTCAACGCGCTGGAGGCCGGTACGAACGAGAGCCCCGTATACGACGAGGTGATAGGCGTCAGCCGCCCGCTGGGGCTCGGCTGGCTGGCCCACCTGGTCTTCTACATCAAGGTCGCCCGCCAGATGCAGCGTTACAAGGCCGTGGGTTACGACCTCGACGCCGTCGCGGACCTGGGTCTCTTCCTGGCCGAGGACATGAACTCGAACGCCATGTTCTGCGCGAGCATGAGGGTGATGGGAGACATACTCGAGGAGGTTGGCGACCGCCAGGCGGCCGAGGTGTACCGGGCCCAGGCGAGAAAGCTCGCGGGGCGCCTGGAGGAGCTGTGCTGGAGCGAAGAGGACGCCTTCTTCTACGCCCGCTACGGGACGAAGAGCTCGCGCAGGCTCTCCCGCGTGAAGACGGCCTCGGGCCTGTTGCCACTCTACACCGGTCTCATAAGCGAGGAGAAGGCGCGCCTGCTGGTGGAGCGCCACTTGGCCAACCCGGGTGAGTTCTGGACCCGGTGGCCGCTCTCGTTCGTCTCCGTCGACGAGCCGTCCCACCGCTCATTCGTGCCGCCGTCCCCGTCCCCGTCACTCTGGCGGGGAGGGACGTGGATGGTCATGAACTGGATGTGCTTCATGGGCCTGCGCGAGTACGGTTACGACGAGCTCGCCGGGCAGCTCGCACGCTCGAGCGCCCAGATGGTGGCGCGCAGCGGGTTCCGCGAGTTCTACAACTCGTTCTCCGGTAAGGGTTACGGGTCGAAGAACGTCGGCATGGCTACGGCCGTCGCGGACATGCTCGAACGGTCGGGTGGTGCCGGGCGCGGCGGCTGACCATAGACCGTTGATCGCGCTCTTCTACCTCGACCCCGCCCTTCCAACGGGGCGACGGGCGTGAAGCATCCGGGTGAAAACAGAACACAGAAAGCACCAGAAGGACATCGCGAACCTCTCAAGTCCTGTGGCGATATTGTGAACGTTACCACGATAATATTCTTGAGGTATTGTTGGGGGACCGCCGATCAAGTCCAGAAAAGTAGACCGGTAAAGATATACGACATGTACTTCGAGGTGGCGAACCTGAGGCTGGGTCGGGGCGGCGAGTAACCGCATGAATAAGGGATATTTCGGGGTTTCAGTGCTGCTGGAAGGCGGGCATGAAAAGGGCCTTTCTTCGTTTATTACTACATAATCTGAAAGACGTGTACTTCGAGTCCTCACATACACAGCCTAAGCAGGTGGCGATAAACCGCTGGAACAAGTACAAATCCGAGTGTTTTTACCTCCGAGGAACAGCCGATAGATAGCGAGAATTCCGTTTTTCGTATTATTTTCGAAGCAAAGACCTTGCGAGCGGTCCCCCTGTGACCTCTAAATACCTCGTAGTCCAGCCATCGACCGAGATGTTTTCATCAACTCGATTCTCTACGTCGAGCTAGCTTGAGCCGTGACAGGGGCAGTACCGGCCTCAGAGTCTCCCCCGATGGGTATGATTGGAGGTATAATTGGTATTATAAGTGTAAGCTGTTTCTGGTGAGCGGATAGTCTCTAACAAGGGCGGTAAACATGAAAACCTTCACAGCATATGTGGAGCAAGATCCCGATACAGGTCTCTACATCGGAGTTGTTCCGGGCATCCCCGGCGCCCACACTCAGGGCTCATCTCTGGATGAACTTCAAGAGAACCTCAAGGAGGTCCTGGAGCTTTGCCTTGAAGAGTTCGAGGGGTCGACTGATGATCTACCCAGGTTCGTTGGTCTCCAGCAAATAGAGGTTGCGGTTTGACGCGCCTGCCCGTTGTCGATTTCAAATCTATGGACAGGCTTTTACGGAAGCTGGGGTTTGCGGCCGTGAGACAGAAAGTCAAGCCCACATAGTTCTGTACTTTCATCCCTTCCAAGACTTGGGTCCTCTTGAGATCTCTCACGGGAGAGATCCTTCATGCTTCCTGACCTGAGTCCGTAGGACGAAGGGAAGGAAGCATGGTCACGGTCGTTATCCGGGCAGGCGTCACCTCCTCTCACCTCAAGCCCCTGTTTTCGGGGCGTGTCTTACCCTTGATCGTTCCGTTCTACTTACTCACGAGGCCTCTGGAGAGTTCCTTCTTGTTGCTCATGTTATTGGTGTTGAAGGACTCTACTCCTGCAGGCTATCCACTTCGGTCATCTCGAGGACGGCTGCCGCCAGTTGGTCGTCGAGAGGTGCCCACTCCTCGAGAAGGCCTATGTCGAGATAACGCCTTTCCGCCCACTCCTCACTTTGCTCCATGGCCAGGGTGGCGATCAGCCTCAACGCCGATGCCTGGTTGGGGAATATCCTTACCACCCGGGTACGCCTCTTTATCTCCTGGTTGAGCCTCTCCACGCAATTGGTGGTCCTTATCCTCTTCCTGTGGGAGGGTGGAAAGCAGAAGCAGGCCAGGGTGTCCACTATCTCCTCATCTATCTTCTCTGCTACCTTCGGCTTCCGCGCCTCCCACTTCCTGACGATCTCGGTTATCCGGTAGTTCAGCGTCTCTATGTCCTGGGAATCGAATATGGCTCGAAGATCGGCGTGCAGCTCTCTCTTCTCGCCCTTTCCCGCGAGACGCAGGACGTTTCTTGTGAAGTGGACCTGGCATCTCTGCCAGCTTGCCCCCTGGAAGTAGCGGTTGACCGCCGCCTTTATCCCCTCGTGGTCATCGCTTATCACCAGCTGTACGCCGGAAAGACCCCTTCTCTTGAGGTCCCTTAAGAGATCAGACCAGGTGGTCTCGTTCTCGGTGTCGGCGATCTTCACGTCCAGGATCTCTCTGTAGCCATCACCGTTTATCCCCATCACAATGAGGACACCCTGGGATATCACCCTTCCGCCCCTTCTCACCTTCTCGTAGCGGGCGTCAACGATGATGTAGGAGTGATCCCCCTCAATGGGGCGGTTTCTCCACTCGGTGACCTTCTCGTCCAGGCCCTTCGCCAGCTTGGACACCTGCTGGCTCGAGAAGCTCCTTCCGCACAGCGTCTCGGTAATGGCAGCCACCTTCCTGGTCGAGACTCCCTGTACGTACATCTCCATCATCGAGAGCGCCAACGCCTTATCAGACCTCTGGTAGCGCTCGAACAGCGTTGTGGAGAACGTCCCATCCCTGTCCTGGGGAATGAGAAGCTCGAGGTCCCCCACCGCTGTAGTGAAGGGACGCGCGCGGTAGCCGCTCCTGTAGCCAAGCCTGTCCTCGTTTCTCTCGTAGGGGCCGGCCCCCAGGTGCTCGCTCATCTCGAACTCGAGTGCGCTCTGAACCATGAACTCGAGCAAGTCCCTGAAGGGGTTGTCCCCGTTTGATGCAAGTATCACCTGCAGTGCCTCGTCCATCGTCATGCTCTTTCTCTTCGCCATCGTTGCCTCCTTGGATAGGTTGTGGTCACCTTTGTCTCGGAGGGCGATGGCTGTGCGATCGAAGATCGCTTTTCGCTCGGGCGTCCCCGCGGACGCCGGTACTACTTGAATCACCTCCTCACGTGGCATACCCTTTTTCTTAGCCATCTGCTCCTCCTCGATAAAGGCGTAGTGACCCCTATCTTGGAGGGCGATGGCTTTTTATGTCAAAATGGCGAGAGCCATAAGGCCTTTTTGCAGAAGTTTATGGGCATAGCCGAGACAGAAGGGAAGCCACGTGTTCTACCGTCACCCGGACGGCAGAACTACAACCGTTCCGAACCACCCCGGAAGAGACCTGGCCCGTCCCCTGGTAAGGGAGATTCTCCGAGAAATTGAGCTTACCGTCGAGCAGTTCCACCGGGAGCTCGAGAAACACTAAGTCCCGTCACCTGCGGTTCTTCAGCGGCGAGAAACAATGGAGAGGCTGGCCTCCATACCCGCGAGCAGCTCAAGGGCAGTGATCCCAACGGTGCGTTTCATAGGAGAACGGTTCGATGACGCCAGGCTACAGGTTCGTGTTTTTCGAGCCATTTTCGAGCAACCCGTGCTAAACCGGTGGAACGCCGGAAGACTGGAACAAAGTGGTCATGCTCAAGAATTCGCTTGTTGATGCGAAATATTGAAGCTGCATCAAAGAAAACCATGCTCACCGCAACCAGACAAAACAATCGGCCGGGTACCATGACATGTACTTCGAGGTGGCCAACCTGCGGCTGGGGCGGGGTGGCTGATGCTACTACGGGATATCGGGAGGGACACCCAGTTCTTCTCTGATATCGCTGAAGTCGAACGCGGGTTGTCCGGCGCGGGTGGCGCGCTCCGATTTATTTTCGAACTGCTTAAGCAGGTCGTTCACCTTGCGTCGGCCGGCTTTGGTCCTTGCCGCCTCGCGCGGCGTCTTACCGTCGAGCGCCCAGTAGAGCTCTCGCATGTCGATCGGCAGAACCTTCTTCCCATCAGCCATCGCGGGTCTCCTCCTCCCGAGACATCGGGTTACCGGCCTCCGGCGTTTACTATATTATTCCAAGTAGATGTTTGATTGGAAAGCTATTACCGGGGAACCGACCGAGGCCAATATCCAAAGGCAAAGGAGAGTGGCTCGCCTAGCCCTCGACCCGCCCGGGAGGTATCCGGCAGGTTGGAGCTCTCTATAGAGGGAGCGGCCGCCGGTACTGCAGCGCAGATTGGACGTCAACGGTTTTCACGTTCGCGAACATGTATGGCCCAAACAGTTTGAGTGAGAAAAGAAAGGGGAAGCAAGTGAACCCGTCGCCACGCTCCAGAATGGCACTGAAGCCCTTCCTGGAAACAGTCAGCGCGTTCTGTGCCAGCAGCTCCAAAGACGAACTGGCTGATGTAGTGATGTCGCTCGCCAGAGGGCTCCATGTTTCCGAGAGGGGCGAGTTCATCGCGAGAATCGAGTCATGCTCTACTGCCCCGGGATCGCCCGGTCATGCTGACGCAGACCTGGTAGAAGTCTTGTTAAACAACATCAAAGCCCTCGAGGAGAGTATCACCGATAGAGCCGAATCGATTGAAGACGGCACCTACTGGGAAACGTACGAGGAATGGAATGGCCCCTATGGATACGAAGAAGAGCCGGATTACATTACTGACGGACAAATTGAACAGTTGGCCGATCTCTTAGCTGGAGCGGACGACCTCTTCGTGAGTGATCGGCTCGACGAGGCCCGAGAAGTGTATCGCGCGATTTTCTTGCTTATCGATGAGATCGAGGACTTCGCCGCTGTCCCGTGGCGAAACGAATCGAAAAGCGAAACGGATATCCGCGAAGCAAGGGCCCGCTACTGCCGTAGCATCTACGAAACACTCGAGGGAGGGGACCTCCTTGACGGCTTGGTGTCGGCCATGGCCCCCGACGCGCGCGTCACCTGCATCGAGGACCTTTCGGGCGAATGCTATCCAATGATTCAAGACGTGATCGACGCGAAGCCCGGTGATATGAAAGACCTTGACTCTTTCCTGCTCTCGTGGAAAGAGGAACTGCTGAAAACGGAGTTGGGTGGTCGGTGGGCGGAGTTGGTGCTCGAGACCGTATTCAGGTTGGAAGGCATGGAGGGCATTGCCGGTCTCGCAAGGACCTGGAAGGACCGACACCCGCGTGGTTTCATCTTCTGGATAAGGCAACTGAAAAAGCAGGGAGCATGGAAAGACGTCAACAAGGTCGGAACGGAAGCGCTTCACGCCCTGCACGAAGGAGGCTTTCGGGAGTGGGTCGCTCTCTCCGTGGTTGAAGCCGGCCGGGCCATGAACGATCCGACCACCGTCTTGCGCGGCAAGCGCGAGCGGTTTTTCTCCAACATCTGCGACCGCAATCTGCTCGATCTCCTTGAAGAAGCCGAAAGACAAAAGGCCAGGGAATTAGAGCTCAGGGCGGCGATAGAGTTCATGCGAAAACGGAACGAAGGAGAAGAGAGGTACGGTGAAAAGGCGCTTTTCCTCAAAGCGTTGTTGGCGGCAGGGGAATTGGGGGATGCTTACGAGGAGGTGAGGCGAGAGAAGAGCATCGGCTGGTCGGGCGGCGAAAGCGGCGCTGGCGTGGTCTTCGGGAGCGTCTTGTCAGTCGCCGCGGGCCACTCCGAGGAGGCGGTGGCGATAAGAACCGTGCTCGAGGAATACGCGGACCGTGAATTCGCCTATTCGATGAGGCTCTCATGGATTGACGACCACGAGCCCGCTGCCGGTTTCTCCAAGGAGATACTGACGGGGTTGAAGCAGGCCGGATGCTCTGAATCAGAGAGAACGAAGTACTTCGACTGGGCGAATAAGATCGGGGAAAACAGAATCGACAGTATCGTATCCAATAAATATCGCAAGGCATATCGGCGCGCCGCCGAGGTCCTGTGTGCCCTGGCCGAAGCCTATGTCGTCATGGGGGTGAAAAACAAGGCCATAGACCTCATAGATGGATTCTGTAGTGAGAAATACCGCCGTCATAGCGCGTTCCGAAAAGAGGTCCGACACGTTATCGGGTCTTCAAGGCTATTGAAGCAAATTCCTTTTCGAGCATAGACGGGCGGAATAGGCGCTGGCCGCGCGGGCGAAGATAGCGGCATATACGACGTGTTTGCCTGTCGAGGAGCGAACATAGAGGATGCCGGGAACTTGCTTCCGCAATGCTCGATGGATGGGGATTCGATACTTCCATCTATTTCGGACAAGATTCATGTAATGGGCCGCGTTATTTCCAGGCTAAGGAGCCGAGAAAATACTTCAAGTCGTTAGAGCATGACACTATAGGTACGGGCGATGATGAACTACGGGAAATCGCTCTCAAGGCCATGAGGTCGGTACGCGTTGGTTGTGTAAGATCAAGGTCGTCTGCGTTCAAACAGCCTTCGACTTTTTCGAGTCATGTTCGAGTATACCGTGCTCAACTCCTGGAACGCCGCTGAAGAGGAATGAAGAGGCGATAGCTAAGAACTCGCTTAACCATGCTGAATATCGGCACTCCATCAAAGAAGACGAAACTCCACGAAACCCCACAAAACACCCCGCAAACCTCTACGACATGTACGACATGTACTTCAAGGTGACCAACGACGAGCTTGCCGATGCGCTCCTGTCAATCGCACGCGACAGGAAGAACCGGCAGAATTGCGTGTGGGACGACCTGGTCACCGCGTGCAGTTGCCCCGACGGGGACAACCCCTCCATGCACATTGCCGCCACTTACTTCCTTCTTGCCGAAGAGTTGCCGAAGAGTTGGACTGGGACCCATTCATTATCTTCAAGCTTCGCGGTCGTGCCAGGGAACAGATCGTAGAATCAACTAGGGACAAGCGCGCCCCTGTTCCCGAAGGCGGCGGAGAGCCGCGCGCCTATGCCGCGGTGGCTCATGGCGACGAGTTCCCTCCACTGGAGGGCCTGGAAGGCTTCTGGTCGTGTGGCTGTCATAGACGGATTCCGTGCCTGGCCGCGACCCCCTGAGGTCCCGTTCGCGGTCCTTGGGAGCCTCGGACCTTCGCCCTTTGCCGCAGGCACACGCGACTTCATCGAACTCCTGGAGCCGGCCTACGAGATCACCACCCGCCGGGCGATGGAGTTAGGGCATGTGAAGTAGACCGCCTCTGCCAAAAGGGAGCTCGCGGCCGTTTCATTCCGTCATCTGGAACTCGATTTTTCGAGCCTCGGTTACGCGCTTGGAGGCGTCGAGGATCTCAAGCGAGAGTAGATTCCCTTCACTGTCATAATCCAGGATGACGCCCGGTTTGTCCTCGTCACTCTCGGCGACTGAGATATCCTCTCTCAGGATGACAGTCAGGGAATCTGTCTTCGGGTCGTAAGAGACTTTCATGGCTCACTCCTCCAATATTTCTCGATTTTGCTCGTTCTATAAGCCGTGACGACCTCTGCCGGAGAGCGGTCTACATCCACGAAGACTCGAATCAGGTAGACTCTTCCTGCGAATTCGATCCTGGACTGCAGCACGTCCCGCCCCACACGGACCTGAAGGCGTTGCCCGGGATTCGCAAGCACTCGCGCCACCAGGGCTTCATCAATACTTCGATGACGCATCTCGACTACGGCGTGCGATGTAACAATGTAGTCCTTAATCGGTTCATTCATATACTCACGCCTTGGCACTGCCAGGAGCATCCTGTCGAGGAGCCGCTTCTCCTCGCTCCCTCAAGGGTATAGCGCGGAGAGGGCGTTGGCAAGACGCTCGTCATTACAGCTGCCAGCACGGCCGCGAAGAGGGGCAGGCGACGGGGGCCCCGAAAGCAGCGCCCCCCGATGGCCCAGACAAGCGAGGCGAGCCCCATTGTCACGAATGAGAGCCACCGGGGCCACGGGTTCTCCCGGCACTCGGGCGGTGCCGCCTCGCGGTCGTTTCCGTTAGTCAGGGTCTCGACGCCCGCCATAATCGTTACCATTCCGCCAGACCGCCTTCGCGCGTTTTACTCCGGGGGGATCTTCAACTCATCGCGAATGCGGTGAAAGTCGTAGGCAACCTTCCCCTGCCTTGCCGTCTTCTCCGCCATGTTCTCCATCTCTTTCAACAACTGGTTCACCAGATGCTTGTGCGGCTCGCTCCTCGCGGCTTGGTGCGGGGTCATTCCATCGAGTGCTGGAAGAGGCGTATCCGGCCAGATCGCGTAGTGCTTCTTGAGGAATTCGGCCTCCAACTCCCTGGCGATGTTCGGGTCTATCCCGCCCGCGCCCTCATCGCCGGCTTCCCCGCCTGTCTCGCCTCCACGCTTCGGCTTCCGTGACTCCCTCCAGGCGTCTTCCAGTAACGTCACCTGGTCCTGTATCTCATCCGCGAGATGGGTGATGTTGTCCCCCAGCAACCGCTCGAGCTCCGCTTTTCCATAATCGAGGCGTTGTACCGACATGGTCGTGAACTTCAACCGGTCTTCGCGTACCTCGACGCTGCCGAAGGAGCGGGCATAGCCGGACCTGTCTATCTCGAACAGCTTGCCATCTTCGGTAGTCCCACTCATGGTAAACGATCCCGCCGCCGTCGGAACCTCCGCCACGAGCGCGTCCCGCATCTCTTCAATAGAAGGCTGGATCGGTCCCGCGTGTTCTCCAGACCTCAGGTCGGCCTCCATCGCCGGACTCATCTCCCAGTCGAAGACGACCTTTCCTTGTGTGCCGGTCGGGCCACCGGACGCCCGCGTGCCGCCTCCCCAACCCTCCGCACCGGGCCCCATGTTCTGAAACGGCTCGCGCTGCTCGAGGGCGGAGACGACAACCGCCGTCTCGCTCACCCGGTAGTGCGCTTCGCAGTGGACCATCTCGTCCCCCTCGGGCGTCAGGATGACCGGCATGTCCGTCCGCATCACCTCCATGCACCTCTCGTGAGAGAAGATGGCAAGTTCGTATCCACGCCTCTCGAGCCAGTGGTCGATCCCGGCCGGACCCCCTCGATCGACCTCCTCGAGCGCTCTCTTCCATCCGAACTCCTCGATGTCCAGGCGGTTCTCCAGCGGGACCGGGAACACTCCTCCGAGAATCTGATAGTGATCGCCGACAAGCCCTACCCTCCCCCCGACCATGTCCCACCTGGCCAGCGAGTGGGTGGCCGACTTCTCGCGCACGTCGAGCACGTCACCGCGGAAGATGTCCTTCAGCTTCATTCCCTCGTCGAAGCGCACTTCGACAGCCTCCCAGACCGAGAACACGCCGGCTCTTGACGCCTCGAGGTACTCGCGCTCCTCGGGGTCCATGTTCTCGCCTCTCCGGGCGAACTCATCCGCGACGGTCTCGCCGCGCTCGTTCTTCAGGCCGAAGAGGTACCAATCGCCGAACACGGAGGCCAGCGAGACCGGCGAGCCTGCCTCCTCATGCTCGTCGAAGTCCTCGAGCCCCGCGGCATCGAGGAACTCGTTGAGCGCCGACATCCTTTCCGCCGAACTCCTGTGCGAGGTGGCGTAACTCATCAAGCGGTCGATCATGCTGTCGAAGGCTGTAGGCGGCCGGTCCCCGCGCATCGCGTGGACCTCACTCCTTGCCTGCTCCACCTTCGGCAGGCAGCACTTCTTGAACTTCTTGCCGCTGCCGCACGGGCAAGGCTCGTTCCTGCCGACGTTTTTATACTCGTCCATCTCACACTCCAGTTCCTCGGTCTCGTATCCTGATATCAGTCCCTCCATTTTCCAGGAAAGCGCCGTCTCGCGTAAGCGTCACTGTGAACCAATGCGCTGACGGTCAACCGCGCGAGTCTCCGCCACGAGCGCCTTCTTTGACGCGAGGCCCCGGCGAAGATCGCACGCGGGTCAGAGCTCGTAGAACGAGTCCTTGCCCAAATGCCTGCAGAACCTGTTCGCAACACTTTCGATGCGATCGGGACCGCCGACGAACATCCAGTCCATGGCGCCCGAGAAGCACATGCGCTCGGCCATGAACGTCCTCGCCACCGGGTCGTCCAGGACGAACCGCATGTGAGGCGTGTAGCCCTGCAGATCTCGGAGTATCTCGGAGGGCTCTCCCCCGAAGGGGGCGCGAAACATCTCGTCGACGTTCGGCCCATCAGGTGATTCGAGCGCAATGAGGCCCGCCTGATCGAGAAGCCCGGAGACAAAGGTCTCGTCGAGGTCCGCGAGGAATACCGTAACGGCGTCGCCCCTGACCTCGACGATGCAGTCCTCGATCCCGGCCGCCTTCACCGCGGATTCCACGATCAACCGCTCTCTCTCGGTGATGATCTCCTCGGGTATCTTCCGCAGCTGCACCTGACCATCCGGGCGCTCATGTATCTCGTAGCCGTCCGGAATCTCGTGAACGAGTTGTCCGTCTTCGTTTCTCGAGAAGAAGTGGGACGTGCTTCCGGGGTCGGTCTCTCTCGAGTGCAGAAAGTAGAGATCACCCAATCGATTCGTGTGGGTGACGGGCGTGAGCGCCGCCGCGGCCTCCCTGTCGCTCATCAGCAACTCGTACGCCTCCTCGTCTTTCAGGTAGGCGGACTTCCACCTCAGGTAGGAATCGTCGAAATGGACGGCCGAGGGATCGAAGTACTCCGGGTTGAACGTCCCGCCGACCCAGTGGAGCATCTCCTCGTGCTCCTCGTCGGTCGGGTCGGCGATGACTCTGAGGAATTCAGCGTACCCGCTCACGCCGCCGCAGTCCTCGGGGGGGCAGGCCCTCGCGCCCGCGGTGCACACGGGGTACTCGGTTTCGCGGCTCGGCGGCAGGACCGCCTCCAGCGTCACCTCGTGGAGCCACGAGTCGCCGAAATCGTACATGTACTCGACCGGCTCATCGCCGAAGTAGTCCGGGATCGGAACCAGGTAGTCAGCGAGCGCCTTCCGGTCCTCGATGGAGCCTTCTTCCGGAAAGCCCAGGACCTGCTCCCCGCCCGTGAGCGGGTCACGTACGCGGAACTCGTGCGGGTGGCAATCGAGCCAACCCATGGCGTCCTGGATGGCCACGTGGAGGTCCCAGAACGAGTAGAACCCAGGGACCTGTATCCTCCTCCATATGGTAGGCCTGATGTCCTTGAGGACGATCATGAACTGGTAGGCGTCCGCGTCCGGCCGCCCGGATCCCCAGAATTGGGCCCTCACCTCCAGCGGCTCCCCCAGACCGGACTTCTTCCGGAAAGCGTCCTCCGGCATCGGCGGCGCGGGATCGCCCTCCCACGCTCCGCGCGCGATCGATTCGAGCCCCGGGCGTAGCTCCACCGGCACGACGGCCACTTTTTCCCTCCCCCACTCGGAGGCGGCCATTCCCTTGAAGACGAGCCCGCGCAGCCTGAGCAGGCCGAGCGCCGTCGTGGGGAGCTCGCCTTTGTTCCAGTGATAGGAGAAGTCGTCGTCCGCGCCGGAAGGTTTCTATATTGCGAGTTACGACCAGGCAGGCAATCAGGAGAATGGGGCTCAAATGAGTTACACTCAGCGTGCCGGTTGCCATGACATGAAATTGCGGGACGGGTGGCGCTGAAATGAACCAATCCAACGGTGGTCGGGACTAAGAGGTCATCCGGCTGAGGCGGCTCGTCAAGCAACTGATGGAGAACCAGGACCGCCTCGCGAGGGAGATTCGCGACCTGAAGAGACAGATCGGCTCCCGCGATTCCACTGCCGTGCCGCTGGTCGCCGAGCCGACAACTCCTTTCACCGTTCGCGAGCACTCTGACACGGTCCCTTCTCTGGAGAAAGAACCGGAGGATCCGGCGCTCTTCCGCTCGCTGTTTCGGGGCCGCGAAGACGTGTTCGCCCGGATGTGGAAGAACGCGAAGGGACGGACCGGTTACAGTCCCGCCTGCGGCAACGAGTGGGTCGAGGGGTTGTGCCGGAAGCGAGGGCGGGAGGTGAGATGCGCCGATTGCCCGAATCGCGACTTCAGCATGTTGACCGACGAGGTGATAGTAGACCACCTGGGCGGGCGGCACGTGGTCGGGGTCTATCCGCTCCTTCCCTCAGGCGATTGCTTCTTCCTCGCCGTCGACTTCGATGGGGCGGGGTGGCTGAAGAGCGCTTGAGTGAGCTAAACAATGGGCTTCCGTAGAGCTGGGTGCCAGGCAGTCCGGAGGTGGGCAGGTCCGCGTCCTTGAGAAAGAAGTACGCACGGGGAATTTCTCGCTACTCCTCAGAACCAATCGTAGTTGTATTCCTGAATCCACTCGTAGAGATCATCACCCTCCGACTCGGAGTATGTCTTGAGGCGCAGGTTGCGACAAATACTCCCGGCGGTGCGACCCGTCTGAAGGCCCCGGATGCTTCGGCATAATGATGCGGAAAACCGTTGTTGGGACTTGTGCAGGATAAATGACGTTATCAACCCGTTCCCCCGATTCTCTGTCGCAGCCTTCGTTCGCATATAATTAGCCTTCGGTCCTTTCCATGAACCAGTCGAGAAATTCCTTAGTGGTCATCACGGGAATAGGAAACCGGGCAACCACCTTTTCCGTAACAACATGCTTGCGGTCTAAGGACACCAAGATATCAGCCTTGCCCTTCATTGCTCCAGCCAGTACGTGACAATCGTCCTCGTGCGTCAGGTCTGACCAGCGCGCACCCTCTTCGTCCGTGGCATCTTCGACGATTGTGGGGGAGACATTGGAGAACAGTTTCAGGAAATCACGTAATTCATCGTCGCCGTACTTCTTGCCGAGGGCTTTCACCGTCTGAACCACTATGCGCTTAGTCGCAAGTATCTCGATATGTCCTTCTTTCGCCAGGGCAAGTATGAATCTGGATCCCCCGATCCGAGAGAGGGTCCCCGCCACCCAACAACAGGCATCCAGGAAAACCTTCTGCTTCGTCCTCATAAACCAAGAATCTTCCCAAGCCGTTCAGCCATGTCTGAGGGGATTCGATCCTCATCGAGGAACGCAGCGATTTCCTCGCTTGAATAGTCGCGGAGCTTCACTCCCTTTTCTGTCCCCGGGCTAATCTGTGCGGACCTGTTGCTATCCAGAAACGCCTCGACATCTTCCGGTCTCACTCTGATAAGCCGGCCTGCTTTATAGGCCCTGAGTTGACCATTCCGTACCCAGTTCCTTACGGCCCCGGGAGTTACAGACAAGATGTCCGCCACCTCCTTGGGGCTTAGTAGTGCTTTAACCATGAGATCACTCCTCTCTCTCGTCAAGGATAGCACTAATGTAGTTCTACGTCAAATATGTAGCGCTATATATTAGAACGTTATGCATATATACTAACGTCATGTAGACATCGGGATGCGGTGGCATGTCTCGCTTACGCTCTTAAGTTCAGAGGCGAGTTTCAGCATCCAGAGCTTGCCGTTTTCTACATTTTCATTAGCGCCAAACACAACCTGCCCGGAGAACGTCAGACACTCATGCTTCCAGCGCTTCGCCCTACGGGCTCCGCTTGAGGAAGCATGACAGACTGCATCATAGGGCCCCCTTTCCCCACCTCACGCAACGTTCGCTAAAGCATTTCCTGACCCGAGGAATCAGCTCTTCTTCGACCTGCCCCCGCGCCGGAGCTTCGTCAGTTCGACCTCGAGGGCGACCCACCTTGCCGTGAGCTCTCTGAACTTCCGGTAGTTCTCGAGCTCACGCCTGACCTGAGCGACGTCACCCGGCCTGACGTACCTGGTGTGCCCGCGTCCGGCGTGGCTGTAGCTCAACTGCCAGTACTCCTCTCCCCGCGAGCGCTTCTGCCTGGAAAGGGAACCGGGATGCATGCGCCCGAGTTTGGAAAGTCTCTTCTTTGTCCGGGATATCTCTGCTTCGATCTCAGCTTGACTCCTGCTCATAGTTGTATCATAGTAGAGATACAAGGGGCTGTCAACGGATGTTTCTTAAGCAGGGAGGAGGAAGTCTTTTGGACAGCGACATCCGCGCACTGCTCGAGGGCATGAGCATGAGCCAGGCGGGACACCTGCCGGCGGTGGCCGCTTTCCTGAGGAGGATAGACCTCGCCGGGGCGGTGAACGCGGCCGTCCCGAGCGAGATGGAAGTGGACATCGGCACATACATGCCTCAGAAGAAGTCTCCGCCAGGCTGATTCACATCCGGTTCTTTACTGTGAGGGATACGATGTTCCCCTGGCTTCAATACATGCTGATGGAAGCTTCCTCGGAAAGGTCCGGAAGTCTGTTGATCTTGACCTTCGCGTCAGAGACGGTGTAGAGGCTGTCTCCTATATAGAGGCTTCTCTTTACAGCTTCGGAGGAACCGTAGTAGTAATCCGTCTCAGCGAGCTCCGACGCGGAACCGGCATGGGTGATTCTTCCCTTGAGATTGAAACCGCCACCAAGAGAGACGTCGTAGACGTAAGCCCCCTGGAAGGTGGGCTCGCCGTAGTCATTGTCCTGCCTGTCCGGGGAGGTCTTCTGTTCGGGGGTCAGTTCCGCCAGAAGAACCGGCAGGACAAGCAGGTTCTTTTCCCTGTCGAACAGAAACGCCTTGTGGTCGTGCAGGGCATAGGAATCCGTACCACGATCGCCGATCGCCGTCTTGTACATCTCCCGAGGGTTGGCGACATCGGTGACGTCGAAGATCGCCATCTTGATTCCCTGGTACCAGGCGAAATCTCCCTCGGCGGATTCGGCCGCGACCGCGTCCTTTCCGAGGCCGATTATGTGATTTTCATCGTAGGGGTGCAGGTAGTCTGAGTAGCCCGGGATCTTCAATGCTCCCAGGACCCTCGGGCTCGCCGGGTCCGACAGATCTAATACGAACAGCGGGTCGACCTTCTTGAACGTGACCAGGTAGGCCCTGTCTCCCATGAATCGAGCGGAGTATATGCTCTCTCCGGGTGCAAGGCCCTCGAGCCTGCCGGTCATCTTCATGTCGGGGTCGAGAATGTAAACGTTGTTGCTGGAATCGGAACCTCCGCGGCTCAGATGACCGCGAGTGGTGGCGATACGAAAGTACCCATCAGCCTCGTCCATTGAGAACTGGTTAAGGACCGTACCGGGAACTGCCGCTGCGACGAGAAACCTGGTACTCGCCCCGTCGAACCCGAACTTATAGACTGTTGTGCTGCTTTCTGTAGGTCCTTCGAAGAACTCTTCGTGTTGGGGATATGACCAATCCGTACTGGCCACATACAGGTTCTCGGGGGAAGCGTAGACGTCTTCCGACTGTCCGGCTATCACCCTCTTGCCCAGGTCGCCCGCATTGCCGTCCATGGACAGGGAAAGGACGGTTAAGAAAGAGGAACAACGCTCGGCATTGGTGTACTCGACATCCCTCCAGTCACAGACCGGCGTAAACTCCTCCTGTCCGTCACCGGGCTCGACGTCACGAAAATCGGGGATGATGTCCTCAGGCTGAACGTTCTTTCTGTGAACGTAATAAGGATAGGTTGTCAATACGACGTGGACATCATCCTCGATTCTGCGGGATGTTGAATAGGACCCCTCGTATTCGACGGTCCTTACAAGCCGCGGATCCTCTTTGTCCTTGACGTCAAAGACCTTCACGAAAGTCACATTGCCTTCCGGGGGGCGGACATCCTGCGCGTAGTCTATGTGTGTACCGTAGACCGAGCCGATCACCACCAGCCTGTCACCCTTCAAAAACATCTCTGCGGGACTACAGTACTCGTCGAACTTGATCGTGGAAATGACCCTGGCCTCCCCGGGTGGATATGCGGCCAGGATAACCACGGAGTTATTTGAAATAGTGTAGATGAACTCTCCGTCGTTCTTCACTATGTCCGCCTCGTCTACCCCGGAGACCTGGACGTTCGTGGTGGAGTGTTCGATGCCGCTTTCCGACTTCGAGGCCCCATCTGCCGGGGTGTATGACAACATATTCTCTTCAAACCCGCCGCATATCTCCCGCCCGCTCTTGAACGCGTCAATAAAGGCCTCGGGTGACTCAAACCTGCCCAGGGCTTTCAACGGGAGAGTGTCAGTGTTGGCATAGACCTTGAATAAAACGATTGCTCCGGAACATGCTCCGCTCACAAGAACGATAATAATGAGTATCAGTATCGGCCTTTTCATAGCTACCTCATTTCTTCGATAATCTTTATTTATGCTATTTCGTTAGACGTCCGCGTAGAAACATGAGTTCAGGCATGTGCCTTTTCCGCCGCGAGTGGCACAACCTCTTCGCGCGTTCCCGCCAGATAAAGGGAAACACCGTTCCCAGGGGTTACTGACTCCAAGAATATTTCACGCTGACCATGACCTGGCGCAGCGAAAGGCGTATGCGTACTGTGCTTCGAGACTTATGCGGGCGTTTCAACACATCTGACTAATGTGGCTATAGCTATCCTGGGAGCATCCCAATCGCGTATAGATACTTGGAGATCACGCCTTCTTAGACATACTCTCATAACAATAGTTGACATCTTCTGGTCCTCTATATATCATACTAATATGATGACAAAGTAATACTAAGGAGTGCGAACAGTATGACACGGACAACGGTGATCCTGGATGACGAGCTTCTAGGCGCGGCCAAGAGAATAACAGGAGAAAAGAAAACAAGTCGGGTCCTCAACAGGGCGCTGGAAGACATGGTGAGGAGAGCGAAGATAAAAAAGCTACTGGCCTTGAAGGACTCGGACCTAATCGAGCTCAGTAACGAGGAAATTGAGGAACTGGACCAACCGTGAGCGACCTCGTGCTCATAGATACTTCCGCCTGGATACGTTTCTTCAGGACGGGGGAAGAGAACCGGAGGGCAACGGACGAAGTGGAGCGCCTGATGGAGAGTGATCGTGCCTGCTACACCGAACCGGTGTATGTGGAGCTCGCGATAGGCGCAAGGTCACAAGACGAACTCAGGGACGGCTTTGTAGCCCTCCATCTGCTCAACGCGGGAGAGTCCGAGTGGCGGTGGGCCTGGGAGACTGCTTTCAAACTGAGAGAGAAAGGTCTATATGCCGGCGCCACTGACCTGGTCATTGCCGGAGCGGCTGTGTCGAGAGGTGTCAGGGTTTTTCACCACGATAAGCATTTCCGCTGGATAGCGGAAGTATCGGCCCTCGAGGAGTACAGTTACCAGGCATAGCGTCCCGCGCGGATCTGATTCGCTCTCATCTCGAATTACCTGCACTCCTTATTGGAGACTACGGGTCTTCAAGGCTTTCACAGCAGATTCCTCTTCGAGTATAGACGGGCGGAATAGGCGCTGGCCGCGCTGGCGAAGATGACGGGCACTCCATCAAAGAAGACCAACCTCGATAAAACCACTGAAAACAAGCAGGCGATCAATACGACAGGTACTAAGGGGTGGCGAACCCGCGGCTGGGGCGGAGTAGCTGAAGGGGAGTTCTCGCTGTCGCACGAATAATGAGGCAAAGGAATCAGGAGAAAAAGAGATGATGAACGGAATTGGAGGCACTGCTGATAGGACCTCACGGGTAACTGTTGTGCTGGTCCTGGCCGTGATAGCGGCAATACTGCTATCTCTTATGATTGGCTGCGGGGATACCGATAGCGATACGGCGGATAAGGAGAGTAAGCTCGAGTGGATGGAGACCGAGATATTCTTCGGAAGGAACACCACCGGCGGCGGCGAGGTCTCCGAGGAAAACTTCGCTAAGTTTCTCGAGGATGTAGTGACCGGGGAGTTCCCCGCGGGCCTTACGGTCTTCGACTCCTACGGCCAGATGAAAGACGACGCGGGGGCCATCCGGAAACAGGCGACAAAGGTCGTTTTACTGGTTCACGAAAAGAGCGCCGAGAACGATGAGGCAATTATGAGGGTCATCGACTCCTACAGGGAGATGTTCGACCAGCCGCAGGTCATGCGGACCACCACCCCGATTGATGTCGAGTTCTTCCAGATTGGTACTACGTCGTCGGCAAAGCCCACAAGGGAAGAGGTAGTCGAGTTCGTCGATGAAGCGGTTGAATACGCGAAGAAGAACGGGAAAGAAAAGGCCCTGGCGGAGTTCACCGACCAGGCCGGAGAGTTCAAGCGCGGCGAGCTCTACATATACGCATACGATTTCTCGGGCAACGTGCTTGCTCACGGGGGCGACCCCATCCTGGTGGATCAGAACCTCATTGACCACGAGGACCCCAATGGGGTCAAGGTCATCCAGGAGCTTGTCGAGATAGCCCAGAACAACGGAAGCGGCTGGCTTTGTGCCCCGTTCCATAGATACGGTTAAGCACCGAGAGCGTCGAAGCGCCGCACCGGCAAGGCGCGCGACTCAGTGCCCCGTTCCATGGATACGGTTCAGCACCGAGAGCGTCGAAGCGCCGCTCCGGCAAGGCGCGCGACCGAGACGTACTTCTGTAGTACTTCGAGGGAGCGGAACGCAGCCGGAGTGGATGCAGCGGCGTTCGAATGCCAGCGTATCTGTGGAGCGGGGTACTCATGCGTACTCTTGGAGTACGTCGAGGGAGCGGAACGCAGCCGGTGTGGACGGGAGCGGCGTTCGAATGCCAGCGTATTTATGGAGCGGGGCACTTAACTATACCTGGCATAACCCGGAGACCGGGAAACAGGAGTCGAAGCTGGGATATGTCGTCAAGGTGGACGACACCTGGTTCCTGGGATCGGGCACCTACGAGTGATTCCCTCTTCCTGGTTGGATAATTCGATTAGGTGGGCGCCTGTCGTGGGTGCGAGTCTCGCCTGGCCGACCAACGATTAGTCCGTGCGGGCTTCTGCCTCTACTCCCTTACCCGGAACGTGTCGTCGAGCCAGCCGTACTTGACCTGATGTCCGAACAGCATCGCGCCCATCTGGCAGTGCGCGCCCGCCCCTTCGGCATTCGTGAATAGGATGTACTGCTTCTCGCACTCGAGGTCATCGAAGATATCTTTGGTCATGGCCCCGAACGCCTGCCTGTCCTGCTCGCCGTCGCATATCAGTGTGGGGCACTCTATCTTCGGGGTCAGGCCGGCAAGCGTGCACTCGGTAAGCTTCAGCACCAGCCCGCTGGGGGAATCGACCCCGAACGCGTACATACCGTTCTGCATGAACCAGTTCATCCTGATGTTGCCCTTCATCATCTCGTACATGCCCTCATCGAAATCCTCGGGATTTTCCTTTACGAAAGCCGCGACGCTCTCTGGAGTAGTCTTGAAGCCCGGGTCCCCGGTGGTGCCGGCGATAGCCGGTCCGATCTGACCGGTTATCATCACACTCATGTCCATCCCGGGGTCCGCTATCAGCCCCCCGAGCCTGTGCTCGGCCGCCGCCGCCCTCGGGGCCAGGTAGCCCCCCATGCTTATCCCCCACAGCGCGACCTTCTTCGGGTCCACCTCCTTGCGGGAGAGCGCGTAGTCCACGACCGGGGTGACGACCTTCTCCCAGTCGGGCCTGAAATACAGGTTCTGCTCACGTAAGACCTCTCCCTGTCCGGGTCCCTCGAAGGTCAGAACGTTATAGCCACGGCGAAGCCCGGCGGCTACTCCCTGCGCGTAGAGCTCTTCCTGGGTGCCGTCAAAACCGGTCTGCAGTATCACCAGCGGCCTTTTCCTGCCGCTGTCGTCCACTTCGTAGAAGTACCCCGGGAGAGTGGTGTCTTCATATCTTATTCTGACCTGCTCCACGGGGTTGTCCATCAGCTTCGTTGCCTTCGCGAAGCACTCCCTGGCCTTTCCCGCGGTGTCCCTTATGCGGGGGTCGGACGGGTTGCCGTGAAGATAGAACTCCGCCATCCTGTAGTAGGTTTCGCAGCGCAGGTACGCCTCGCGGGCGCTCACCTTCCGGCCCCTGCCGAGGCAGTCGTCCGCTATCCCGTTTATGCGCTCCGCCGTCGCGTTCCACGCCACATACCAGCTCTCGAAGTTGCCCTGCTCCAGTTGCGCCTCGTCCACGCGCAGTGCCGTCTCCAGGCACTCCCCGATATCGGACGCGTCATATACAGAGGAACTCAAGGTGCGGAGTACCTGGAACTGGAGCTCCTTGTCGCTGAACACCAGGCCATCCTGGGAGGCGGGGGAGAAGTACCTGGGAGCGCTGGTATCCGTGCTGGTAGTGGACGGTTCCTTGTTTCCGCACCCCGCAGGCAGGAGAAAGAGCGCTGCAAGTACCAGTAGTGCGCACACCGTCTTCTTCATCCTGCACCTCCTCCTTGATGCTGCGTATGTGTCCCGCCAACTATCATAAACCATCCTCTCCATTAATATCCTGTATACGCTTTCGGCTTGAACTGACGCGGAACGAGGTCGAGTTGAACTCGAAGAATCTCACAGGATAGATACGTGGTGGCGAACAAGGGCCGGAACAAGGCAACTATCCTTTGGGGCTCCGGTCGGAAAGCGTGATAGACTCCTTAAAGAGACGCTGTCTGAGAGGACCCTCGTCCTTGATGCGGAGAAGAACCGAACACGGCGGGTGCGGCTATGTCCAGAGTACTACTCATAAATCCTCCAAAAAAGATGCCGTTACTGGACTGGACGATGCGTTACCCACCGTTGGGCCTTATGTCCATCGCGGCAGTGCTGGATGGGCACGAGGTAGAGATACTGGACATGAAAGCTGAAAAGACGAGAAGAAAAGAGCTTCCAAGGAGACTCGGTTCGGTCGATATCGTGGGGATAACCGTTTTGACCCCTTCCTTTGACTCCGCATTGGAGATCTGCCGAATCGCCGGGGAATGCGGGGCCCTCACCGTCCTTGGAGGCGTGCACCCCACGTTGATGCCCCAGGTCGTCGCGTACCCAGAGGTCGATATCGTTGTGCGCGGAGAGGGTGAACTGACTTTCAGGGAGATCGCCGACGGCAGACCGCTGGGCTCAATTCCGGGTATAAGCTACGTGAGCGGTTCCACCGTCGTGCACAATCCCGACAGGCCCCACGTAGACCTGAATACGCTCCCGCCACCGCGGAGGGATCTCGTTGCCGGGAACAAGAAAAAATACAAGGCATTCAACCAGACACTGGGCGCGCTGAGCACCGCTCGAGGCTGTCCTTACAGGTGCAGCTTCTGCTGCGTGCCCAAGGTATGGAAAGGCTACAGGGAGCTTTCGCCCATCGAAGTAGTCAGCGAAATAAAACGGATGGACAGGACCGAGATAGTGAGCATAGTCGATGATAACTTCTGCCAGGACATGGGGAGAGTCGAGGCGATATGCGACCTCATCATCCGGGAACGACTGGACGACCGGCTGTACTCCGTTTTCTCGAGGGTGGACTCCATCGTCCAGCACCCTGAAGTAGTAGCAAAGATGGCCCAGGCCAACATGCGAGTGGTCTTCATCGGCATCGAGGCTGCCACTCAAGCATCATTGGACCGGATGAACAAGAAGACGAGGATCGAGGAGATCTACAGGGCCTGCCAGATACTAGAGGAAAACGGAATACTGATATGGGCAGGGAACATCGTTGGGAACCTGGACGATACGTACGGGGACGTGGAAGCCCTCATCGGGATGAACATGGAGCTTCCCATCGATATCTCCGATTTCACGGTGATTACCCCGTGGCCCGGGACCGACCTTTATCAGTTTGCCATTGAGAACAACCTTATCGATGAATTGGATTTCACCGAGTACTGCGAATGCGAGCCCCACATGCATACCCCGAACCTCTCGAGGATCGAGATAATGGAACTCGAGATCAAGGCGTACATGAAGTTCTACGGTTTCCGGGCAATGGTGATGCGGGCGAGAAGGTGGTCCGGGAACCCGCGGAAGAGATGGCTTGTCGAAAGGGACTACAAAGGTTTCAGGTCTTTCTGGAAGTTCAGGAACAAGAGCGCGTTCTATTTCTGGAGAACGTACAAAGAGATGGTTGGAAAAACGGAAGCGACAAAGATCCGGAAATACAGCCCGTTAGTCTCGACTCCTGTTCTATACTCTATCGGTGCGGGTATTCTCGCGGCTTTCATAACGTTGTTGCTGACAGCCGCCGCGAGTCGATACTACGGTCAATACCCGTATCACCGGCTGGAATTCATCGTAGTGGACCTACTATTTGCCAGCTTGCTTGTGGCATCAATAACCGCAATAGTCGCCACCTGGTTCGCCATCAGATCTTATCGGAGAGGATGGATTTTCTCCGTCCGCCCACGAAGACCGGCAAGAAGGAAGTGGTCTCTCTCAAAGGAATCACTACGGAATGGAGTACTGTTTTCAGCAGCCGCTTTCGTGGTTACATCGATATTGGTATTCATCTATGTGATCGGTGGGTTTTCTTCTCAACTCACCTATGGGATGAAAGAGGCCCTTGTCACCGTGATTGCTTTTCTAGCATCATGCATAGCTTCCTATGTTTCGATACACGCTGTTAGAAATGGAGGAATCACAAGAACAGCGAGTTGAGAATACGGAACAGTTGAAGAAGACGTACGCCACTCGCCGTGGGAGCGACAGGTGATATGGCCGCCGGTGACCCGCCGGCGTTGATGAGCCAGAGCAGCGATTGCCCATTTCATAGACGGCCCGCCGGAGAACTGTAGCTTTTACGACATCTACTTCGAGGTGTCGAACCCCAGGCTGGGGCGGGGTGGCTGGACGGTCATCAGGGTATTTGAATAGCGACAAGTTGAGGGGTTCGAGTCAGGTTAGCGCAAGCAACTTGTTCCTTCAAGGGATCTCATTTCAGCCCCATTTTCCTGATTGCCCGCCTGGTCTCCCGCAGCACGCGTTCGAGGTGAGGAAGGTCATCAACCTGAAGCGCGAGCCGGTTACGCCACAACCTGGCGATGGTCGGCTCACGTTCGCGCAGGACGTCAAGCAGTCGGGTCGGGTCAATGCCCTTTTTCTCCGCTTTTGCGCTGAACCCATCCAGAACCGACTTGTAATCGAGATCGCCGAGGCTGAGTAAGAGGTGAGCATCGTACAGGTCTCGAGGCTCGGTTCTCCCAATGAGCGCGCACATTTTCTCGACAAGGATTTCCTCCAGTGAGTAGACCCGGATATCCTTGCACAGATTTTCACTGTCACTGTAGCGGGAAATGACTCGGCGCGTGCTCAACGGAAAAACAATCATCTCATCGAAGGTGAAATCGACCTTTATATCGCGACTCCCGAGGGCTCCTCGCAGTGGGCCGACGAAATCCACGTACGCTGTCAGGCTGCCATGCCTACGTTCAACCCTGGCCTCGTCGATCCTGAAGATAAGCCCAACGTCCGACGC
>JAHIMR010000051.1 GCA_018896525.1 Actinomycetota bacterium | reverse complement strand
TGGAAGTACGTGCTTCAAGAGATTCCCGCTCGTCCTTGGCAAGCGTCACGATGTACTTCTTCATAGCCAAACCTCCTTGGTTGATTATGAAGATAGTATACCACATAACATACGACGTTACACGGATGACATGACACTAGTACGACCAGAAACCTATGGAGTCGTGGGCGGCCTGGCGGTTTACACTGGGGGTGTTCCAGTACATCGCCCGCTCGGCTATGACCGGCTCGTCGGAGGTCACCAGGGTGGACACCTGGAACGTCTCCACGGTGTCGGCCACGTTGAACGACTCCCTGCTCCCCGGCTGTATGGTGCGGGTGGGGCCGGTTACCGCCCCGGTGTCGGTCTGGTAGGTCAGGGTTACCGTGGCCGGCGCGAGTCCCGGGTTCTGCACCAGCACCCAGGTCTCGAAGGTGCCTTCCGCGTTTGTGCCGGTCGACCCCTCGGCCAGGGACCAGGTGACGGCCGGCCTGGAGACCCCTATGGAGTCGTGGGCGGCCTGGCGGTTCACCGTCGCGGTGTTCCAGTACATCGCCCTCTCCGCTATGACCGGCTCATCGGAGGTCACCAGGGTGGACACCTCGAAGGTCTCCACCGTCTGTGAGACCTCGAAGGACTCCCTGCTCCCCGGCTGTATGGTGCGGGTGGGGCCGGGCACCGCCCCGGTATCGGTCTGGTAGGTCAGTGTCACCGTAGCCGGCGCGATTCCCGGGTTCTGCACCAGTACCCAGGTCTCGAACCCACCGAACGTGGAGCCCTCGGCCAGGAACCAGGTGTCGGATGCTTTCGTGACGCCTATTGAGTCGTGGGCGGCCTGGCGGTAGACACCGGTGACCGGGTTCCAGTACATTGCCCTCTCGGCTATCACCGGCTGGTCCGCTGTCACCATTGTAGATACCTCGAAGGTCTGGACCGTCTGTGAAACCTCGAAGGACTCCCTGCTCCCCGGCTGTATGGTCTGGGTAGGGCCGGGTACCGTCCCGGAGTCGGTCTGGTAGGTGAGTGTCACCGTTGCCGGGGTCACCCCGGGGTTCTGCACCAGCACCCAGGTCTCGAATGTGCCGTCCTCGCTGGTGCCGGTCGAGCCCTCGGCCAGGAACCATACCGGGGCCGGGGCGCACACGCCTATGGAGTCGTGGGCGCACAGCCTGTTGTTGTAGTACATTGCCCTCTCCGCTATCACCGGTTGGTCCGCTGTCACCATGGTGGATACCTCGTAGGTCTGGACCGTCTGTGCCACCTCGACGGTCTGCCTGGTGCCGGGGTCTACCGTGAGGGTGGGGCCGGGCACCGTCCCGGAGTCGGTCTGGTAGACGAGAGTCACGTTGGCCGGCACGGTTCCCGAGTTCTGTATCAGCACCCAGGTCTCGAACCCCCCGAAGGTGGAGCCCTCGGCCAGGTACCAGGTCTGGGCGTAGTCGGAGACCTTCTGGGCGTAGATGTCGGATATCCAGGTTCCCGCGACCTCCTCGCGCTGCCAGGTCATCACCGCCCCCCCGAAGCCGTCGGGGGCTATCTGTGGATTCCAGTCTTGTATGCCGGGGTTGCTGTCAATGGGGATCTCCCAGGTTACGGTCCCGGCGGAGTTGACGCCCGCGGCGTAGATGTCGGAGATCCAGGTTCCCGCGACCTCCTCGCGCTGCCAGGTCATTACCACCCCCCCGAAGCCGTCGGGGGCTATCTGTGGATTCCATTCTTGTATGCCGGGGTTGTTGTCAATGGGGATCTCCCAGGTTACGGTCCCGGCGGAGTTGACGCCCGCCGCGTAGAGGTCGAATATCCCGGTTCCCGCGCCTTCCTCGCGGACCCAGGTCATCACCACCCCCCCGAAGCCGTCGGGGGCTATCTGTGGATTCCATTCGTCTATGCCGGGGTTGTTGTCAATGGGGATATCCCAGGTTACGGTCCCGGCGGAGTTGACGCCCGCCGCGTAGAGGTCGAATATCCCGGTTCCCGCGCCTTCCTCGCGGACCCAGGTCATCACCGCCCCCCCGGAGCCGTCGGGGGCTATCTCTGGAGTCGCTTCGTCTATTCCGGGGTTGTTGTCAATGGGGATCGGGCCCCAGGTCACGGTCCCAGAGGAGTTGACCCCCGCGGCGTAGAGGTCGAAGATCCAGGTTCCCGCGCCTTCCTCGCGCTGCCAGGTCATCACCGTCCCCCCGAAGCCGTCGGGGGCTATCTGTGGATTCCATTCTTGTATGCCGGGGTTGCTGTCAATGGGGCTGGGGCCCCAGGTTACGGTCCCGGCGGAGTCGACGCCCGCGGCGTAGAGGTCGTATATCCAGGTTCCCGCGACCTCCTCGCGCTGCCAGGTCATTACCGCCCCCCCGAAGCCGTCGGGGGCTATCTGGGGATTCCATTCTTGTATGCCGGGGTTGCTGTCAATGGGGCTGGGCCCCCAGGTTACGGTCCCGGCGGAGTTGACGCCCGCGGCGTAGAGGTCGTATATCCCGGTTCCCGCGACCTCCTCGCGCATCCAGGTCATCACCGCCCCCCCGGAGCCGTCGGGGGCTATCTGTGGATTCGATTCGTCTATGCCAGGGTTGTTGTCAATGGGGATGGGCCCCCAGGTTACGGTCCCGGCGGAGTTGACGCCCGCGGCGTAGAGGTCGTATATCCCGGTTCCCGCGCCTTCCTCGCGCTGCCAGGTCATCACCGCCCCCCCGGAGCCGTCGGGGGCTATCCGGGGACTCTGTTCGTCTATGCCGGGGGCGGTACTCACCGGAACCCCTCCCGCGGCCCACCTCACCTGCGCAAGGCAGACCGTCGTCATGAGAAGCACCGTAGCTACGATGACGACTGACAGAACCAGAAAATGCCGGATTCCCACGTTGCCCGATGATGTCCTCATGATGAGCACCTCCCACTCAGCGGCGATGATAAAAGCGTTTCCATTCTATTCCCTTTCACCTCTTTTTTACAATGCCAGGCAGGATGATTTTGCCCGAAGCACCGGGAGCGCCGATGGCGTCACACGGCACTTAGCGTGCGTTTCTCCTATAGAATAAGGGCCGACACAGGGAACATAGAGGAGATGAGATGGAAGAGGTACTCTTTGAGAGAAAAGGGCCGGTCGAGGTCATCACCCTGAACCGCCCCGATAAGCTGAACGCGTTGACGCTGGGGATGGTCAGGGAGATGGACAGGCGGATACGGCTGCTGGAGATGGACGACGAGGTGCGGGCGATCGTCATCACCGGGAAAGGCAAGGCGTTCTGCGGGGGAGCGGACCTCGGCGGCGGGGGAGGGCGGGAGGACGCGGCCACCCCAATGGGCATGAAAATCACCGCGCAGGCGTACTCCCGGATGATAACCGCCATGTGCGGAATCGAGAAACCGATAATAGGAGCGATAAACGGGGACGCCGCCGGCGGCGGCTGCAACTTCGCGTTGGCCTGTGACATCCTGATCGCTTCGGAGACCGCGAGGTTCATCCAGGTCTTCGTCCGCCGGGGGCTGGTCGCGGACTGTGGTGGGTCTTACTTCCTGCCGCGGATCATAGGGTTGAACCGGGCCAAGGAACTGATGTTCACCGGTGAGCCGCTGGTGGCGGACAGGGCCCTGGAACTGGGGGTCGTCATAGGGGTGGTCCCGCCGGCGAAACTGATGGACGAGGCGATGGAGTACGCCGGGCACCTGGCGGCAGGCCCGACCCGGTCCATCGGCATGATGAAGAACATGCTCAACAACTCCTTCGAGTCGGACCTGGAGACGGCGCTGGACCGCGAATCGATGATGCAGGGGCTCGCGGTCAGCACCCAGGACGCGATAGAGGGGATAATCTCGTTCATGCAGAAAAGGGACCCGGATTTCAAGGGCAGGTAGGGGGCGCAAGTCACCCGGCAGGGCCGGCCGGCCGGCGGGATCACCAGGGGGATGGTCGTGGAAGCTGAAGCGGGTGCCGACCTGGAAAGGAAGCGTTACGGGATAGTTAGCGCCTGGAAGGACTCGCCGAAGACTCACAAGGCGTTAATCGCGTGACGCACTGGTGCCTGTCACCAGTGCGTCATTCTCGCCCCCGGGGATGGCGTGTGTTGTTTCACGTTGTCGCGTATAGACGTGGAGCCAGGCCCGTTTGCCTGGGTTTTGCGTTTACGCCGTAGCTTTCTTCTCCCAACCGCGGGCGAAGAACGACAAGATCACATTCAAGAAACCCGCGACCAGCGCGTAGATGCCCACAATCAGGACAAACACGTAAACACTTTCTCGCGGGACAACAAGGATCACTATCCCCAGTATCAGGGAGAGAGCACCCATAATACCAACGAAGCCTCTTCCCGACTCGGGCGGCATGTCAAAGGCGGCGGCAATCTCCGCAAAACCGAGCGCGATGGCCCAGATCGCTATCAGTATTACTACTACACCAAGTGCGACACCAGGACGCGCGAGGATTATTGTACCAATCAAGATACCGATAAGGCCCTTGACGAGCAGCCAGCCCCACCCATCCAACTTGCGTACCGCGCCCACTATGGACAGGATGGTCTCGATGATGCCGTCGATCAACGCGAAGATCCCGAAGAGGAGAATGATCACCCCGACTGTCGCAGCAGGCCAGACCAGCAGGATGACCCCGAGCGCGATGGCGATGAGTCCCCTGAGCAGGAACGACCACCAGCTCTTAGCGATAAAACCTGTCTCCATGCGTTTCCCCTTTCTGCCGTGTATTACCGTCCGGAACTGCCCCTATTCTATTTTCTCAGGTGCCCACATGTAAAGGGGATGTGCTGAGACCGGGAAGACGGGGAGTTGATATACTTTAACGGTAGACACCGACCTTACTCCAGAGAGAGTACCGATGGTAGATGACGATATAGCAGAGGTTCCGATAGCCAGGAGCATCCGGGCATTTTACCCGCTGGTAATTGTCCCGGGGATGGTCCAGGTCCTGGCGCCAGCGACCATCAACAGCATAATGAAGGACCTGGGTTTGACCGAGGGCCTGGGCGGCCTGCTCCAGCTGGTGTACTTCGCGGGGGTCCTGGTCGGGGCCATCATGATAACCAGGCTGCTGCAGAGGATCACCGTAAAGCAACTACTTCTTTCCCAGGTGCTGTTGCTCTCCGTTTCCCTTCTCGCCTGCGCCGTCGCGCCGGTCTACTGGCTGCTTCTTGTCTTCTACGTGGTTACCGGGTTCGCCAATGGGATACTGGTAACCGCGCCGGGGGCTTACGTGACCGGTATGTGCGGCGAAGAGAGCCCACGGATGCAGAGCATGCTGTACGGCTTCCTGGCCCTGGGTATCGCAATCGGGCCCATCCTTCCCGGACTGGTTGCCCGGCATGACATCCCATGGCGGTGGGCCCTGGTCGCTCCCGCGATCATGGTTCTGCCGCTGGCGGTACCGCTGATACTGACGAAGCTGGAGCATATGCACGACATAGACAAGCTGTCGTTCAAGGTCCTTCGCGAGGTCATCTCGTTCAATCGCTCACTCTTTATCGGCCTGTTGGTCGGGCTTTGCCTTTTCGCGGCAGCCAAGAGCTCCATCGCCATGTGGCTGGTTCGTTTCCTGGAGTCGGAAGACGGCGTAGCGCCCGGAGTGGCACACCTGGTCCTCATAGCGCTGGCGGTGGCGGTCACGGTGGGGCGATGGCTGAGCAGCTACGTATCGACCAAGGTGAAACCGTTCAATCTGCTGGTATTCCTCACGCTGTCTTCGGCGGTTATTGTCCTCATCGCCCCCCTTCCTTCCTCGAGGATGGGAAGCATAATAATGTACCCCCTTATGGGGCTCGCCTGCGCGGGGATATACCCGTTTCTCCTTGGCTACGCGGCGTGGTTTCCCGACAAGGACTCGTCGGCGGTCTTTACCTCGTTCTTCGCCGCGGGAGCCATCGGTGGGGCCCTGTTCCCGTACGCGGTGGGAATCCTGAACCAGTTCATTGACCCGAGGTTCGGGATGGCCTCCATATCGTTTCTCATCCTGGGGGTGCTTGCTTGCCTGTACTGGATCAAGCCCCACGTGACAGATGGCGACGGTGGGTCGGGTGGTAACCAGTGAGGGATGTTCCCGGAAAAAGGGGTAACCGGTATGAAGGATGATCACAACCTGTGGAAGAACCGGGGGGAGACCAGGAGGCGGTCGAAGGCGAGGAAGGCCGATCACCAGGCAATGAGAAAGGCTCAGGCCGCGCGGATAGCCCCCGTCCTGGTGAGCATGCCCTGGAGGAAGATAATGGCCGGTCACGACAGGGTCAACGACATCAAAGCGTTCATTCGTTATTACGGGATGTACGTGCCCCTGCTGGCCGAGCACGAGAAAGCCCTGGTGAACGCCAGGGACTCCGGGCTCTACGAGTCCTTCGACCTGTACGCGTCCGCGAAGATGATAGTGGTCGAGGGCATCGACCGGCGGGGAAACGCCAAGGCGGTGGCGATAATCGGCGGGCATTACTGGGAGGACACGTTCAGATTCACGCCGGGCAACTACTCCCCGTGGTAGCCGCGGACGAATAGGGGTCTTGAATCATCAACCGATAGATATACAGAGCAGGCCCACTGAATTCACGATCAAGACCTGGTCTAATCTGCTTATGAGGCTCTTTATAACCCCATCACGTCGTGCCCGCCGGTCCATGAGTAGCCCGGCTCGTACCACTTGTAGTTGAAGTACATCGGGCGCTCAGCGATTATCCCAACGTCGTTGGTGGACTCCACCAGGGCGGAGAAGTCGTGGGCGGGGTCGTCTCC
>JAHIMR010000050.1 GCA_018896525.1 Actinomycetota bacterium | reverse complement strand
CAAGCGGTATTTCTTCTTTTTCAGCGACTATTTGCGTGGGGTAATCTGCTGATTTTATGCTGTCAGGCAGGCTTCTTGCTGGCTTGTGCGTGAGCGAATATCCCGAAGAGAGTCAGAGGGTATGTCCGGGGCTCTGAATTGAGAGAAAGAATATAGTAGGAGCGCCCGCGCAGTACGACATCGCGGGTGTTCCCTATCACGCCCAGTTGACCAACTACTTCTGTGGCTCGGCGTCGCTGGAGATGGTGTTCGATTACTTCGGGCCCGATATCGACCAGTACGAGATCGCCGGGGTCGCAAACTCGGACCCCTCTTATGGATGCTATACGGATGAGCTGTTCCGTGCCGCCCAGTTCTCCTCGCTGAGCACCTCGATACAGGACCCCGGCCTGAAGGGCTATACGAATCGCAAGTTAGGTTACATGGCGGCTAAAGCCTGTTGGTCCGATCCGTCTTTGGTGGCCAATCGCTATAGCGATCTCAAGGAACTCGTTTCCTCCAACTACCCCGTACTGGTTCTCACGTGGTACGATGCCACTCACGCGTCAGGCCATTTCAGGGTTGTTAAGGGGTACAGTGATACCCTTGATGTCTTCATCGTTCACGATCCATGGTATACCCTTCCGTATATGGGTCCGGACGTGAACTTCAACCAGGCATTACTGGTCGATGACCTGTGGACTTATTCGGACCGCTGGGGGATGGTAGCCGCACCATGGCAGGTGCAGGTCACCAAGCCTGGCACCTTGAGTTCCGGCGATACGTTCCAGGTGAACGCGACAGTCACCTACCCCGGCCCGAGCCCGCTGGCCGATCAGTTTGCCTGCAGCAGTCCGTACGCCAGGATAGAGCTGAGCAATGACTACGAGTTACTGGATGCCTCCGAGGCGAAGAACCTGGCCGGTATTACCTATACTGGCACGAAGGGCTCTGTGAGCTGGAACGTGAAGGCCAAGACGAATAAAGCAAACACCAATGACATCAGCGTCTCCGCCCAGGGGAAGATAACGGGCAGCTCGTCTTCCTATCAAAGCTACGAAGACCTCATCGGTTTCGGGACGCAGTTCAGCAGTACGTCGCCGACCTGGTATCTGGCGGAAGGCTCCACCGCGTGGGGGTTCTACTGCATCATATCCATCGAGAACCCCAACAACGAAGATGTAACGGTGGAGATCACCCACATGACCGATTCGGGTCCGGTATCGGGCGGAACCCTGGCACTGCCCGCCATGAGCATGACAACCATAGACCCGTCCACAATCCTTGGGGAGGCCGACTTCTCCACAAAGATCGAGTGTTTGGAAGGAAAACAGATAGCGGTGGACAGGACCATGAGCTGGATCGGCCCCGGGGCGCCGTCCCCAGACGGTCACTGCTCGATAGGTGTCACGTCCCCCGCGAAGACCTGGTACATGGCCGAGGGGTCATCTGATTGGGGATTCGAATGCTGGCTCTTGATACAGAACCCAAACAACACTGCTGCTACCTGTGAGGTCACCTACATGATAGAGGGTGAAGGTCCCCGGACCTTCACCAAGAAGATACCGGCCAACAGCCGAGAGACGTACAACATGGCAAACGACATAGGGAGTGCGGACGCCTCCATCAAAGTTAACGCTGACGTCCCGGTGATACCGGAGAGGGCCATGTACCGAAACAATAAGAGAGAGGGTCACGACTCGATAGGGACAACAGCTCCTTCATCCGACTTCTACCTGGCCGAGGGCACCACCGACTGGGGGTTCACCACCTACGTGCTCGTACAGAATCCCAACCCGACGGCAACGGATGTCACCGTGACGTACATGACACCGTCCGGACCGGTTGCCCAGGCCCCGTTCAACGTGCCCGCAAACCAGAGAAAGACCATAAGGGTCAACGACGTAATGCCGGATACAGACTTCTCAACCCGGGTACACGGCTCACAGCCCATAATCGCGGAGAGGGCCATGTACTGGGGGGAGGGTACGCCCCTGGGAGAAGCCTGCCACGGCTCCATCGGTCTGGCGGAACCACACACCACCTTCTACCTTCCCGCAGGGCAGACCTCGCAGGGTATGGAGACCTGGACGCTAGTCCAGAACCCCAACTCAACCGCGGTAACCGTTGAGATCTCCTACCTGACACAGTCAGGACAGGGCAACCAGACGTTCACCCGGGAGATACCTGCAAACAGCCGCATGACTTTCTCGATGGCCGACTGGATTCCGGACGGCATGGCTTCGATACTGGTTACATCCAAGACGGTTGGAAAGAAGATAATGGTCGAGCGGGCCATGTATGGGAACAACAGGGGCGCGGGGATGGACACAATAGGTGGATTCAGCGACTAGCCAACCGACTCCTCCGGTACGGGGATCACACCTGGCAGAACCAGTACCTGGGAACGCCACAGGAGAAGCGCGGGCGCCCGCCTCGCGTAGTAGCACCGGGTGGACATTGGCCATGGGGCTCTCGGCCTTTTCCATCTCCCTCAGTGCAACCGTCAAAGTATCCAGGAACTCGCGGAAAACGTAGTTACATTGTTAACGACAGATGAATGGAATCATGCTGCCGGCCCACGGTTTTCGCCGGGGCCGTCCAGCCATAAGCAAGACTGTAACTATTCATGAGTAGACTGATGAGATAAATGATTATCATTTGTATTGCATATGTTAAACATTTGTTTTATAATCATCATGGAGGTGAAAGAAATGGGCTACACGATAGAGTCAGGTGACGTTTTTGTGGGGAAGAGGAAGTTCCGAGAGGAAATGCCCCGGTTGATAGAAGAAGCAAAGCAGGCGAGCACGAAGATCATAATAACAGACCGGGGGGAACCGGAGGCGGTGTGCATGTCTATAGAGGAGTATGAGGCCCTAAACGAGCTCATAGAGGATTTGCACGACAGGAACGTGCTCATGATGGTATCCAAGTCTCGTAAGGAGATCGAGAGCGGGGACGTTTTTAGTATAGACGAGCTGAAGGAGTTCTTGGAGGTTGAGTAAGGCACGTTACTACGTAAGCGTGCCGAAGAACGTCGCCAGGGCGATAAAGCGGTACCCGGCAAACGACAGGGCTGCGATTTTCCACGCAATAGAAAACCTTGGGGATAATCCCAGGTCTCCAGGTTGCGTCAAGCTCAGAGTGTCGGATCTCGGCGAGTACAGGATAAAGGCCCGTGGATACCGTATCAGATATGACGTTGACGACCAAGAAAAGGTGGTCTATATATTAGCGGTTAAATCAAGAGGGGAAGCCTACAAATAACATGGTGAGACGAGAAAGGCATTGGGCGAGGTACAGGATACCGACCGAGTAGATTAGACGGGAGTTCTTAGCAGCAGAGCGTATCCATTCTTCCACACTTAAGGATGACCTTTACTGCCTACAACACCCCGGATAGGAATCAAACTCTCACCTGCCAAGTGACGAGTAGACCGTCCTCCTATTAAACTTCGCCCACACCAATCAAGCATCCGAGGAGCGTTTATTCATCGGCCTCGACCGCCGCGAGCTGGTTATCCCGGACGATGATGGGATGTATATGGGCGGTCGTGCTCTCTGGCTTCTCCATCTCGCGTAGCGCCACCACCAGGGTATCCACGAACTCGCGGGAGTGGTAATTCTTATGTTGATACTCTTACGAAAAAGCGGATGCAAAGCGAGCCAAGTCGTACTTGTAGAACGCCAGGTGCATGAAGTCGTGTTGCACAATCAGCGTGGGCAGGATGAGGGGTGGCGCGAAGCCTCGCAGCGGAGTTCGAGACGACACCGGATGATACCGAATGGAATGGGCCCAGCATGCTCGGAAACCTCGATTGGGAATTCAACCGGTTGCACATATTACCTGTTCTCGGCGGCGGTTGACATCCCGGCGAAGGCGTCTGATCAGCGACAATGATTTCTGAGGGAACTCAAGAATAGTTGACGCTGGTCACGGGTCTCTGATGTGAAGCATCAACGCACGTTTATCCACTCCTCCAGCCGTGTGCAAATGATTGTGTCGGTCCTCCGGCACTAGGTGTCCCAAAGCGTCCGCGAGGTCAAAGCGCAATCCGTACTTGATCCTATTTGACATACATGTATTACATTGTGATAATAGTATTACATAGGATTAACGAAGAAAGGGGTTCTGGATGTCCTCGAATATCTCAATAAGAGTCCCCGAGAGCCTGTTGTCAGAATTGGATGAGCTGGCTTCGCTTCTTGGTAGATCAAGGAGCTCCCTGATAAACGAAGCGATCGAGTCATACCTGACTGAGTACAACGACTATCTGCTTGCGCTACACCGGTTGCTGGACAAGGACGATGATATTATCTCCAGTTCCGAGCTAAGGGAATCCCTTGGCATTTAGTGTCCATTACAAGAAATCGGTAACCAGGGACCTCAAGAACCTCGACAAGAGCGAAGCGAAAAGGGTCATCGACAAGCTTGAGGGAGAGCTGAAGAAGGACCCTGACGGAGGCGAGAAACTCAAGGGTAAGTTCGCCGGTCTTTCCAAGCTGAGGGTTGGCGACTACCGCGTCATCTACACCAGGACGAAGGATGGCGTTATCGTTTTGCTCATCGCGCATCGAAAGGACGTATATCGGAAGCTCGAGCGCGGCGGCTAGGCCCGGTATCGAGCAACTGATATCCACTCTTCGGTCCGTGTGCAGAAAATGGTGTCGCCCCTCCGACACCAAGTGTCTCAACCTCTATACAATGTCAAAGCATGCTGTAGCCGATTTCTCCGTGAGACACTCCCTTTTCTATAGGTTGCGCCCAGACCTCTCCGCGTGGTTAACGCATCTAGGTCACTTCAGCAACACCGGTATGATATCCGATTTTAAGATGTAATCACTTTAATGCCTGTATTTTCCCACTCCGGTTAACTTGCCCCGGATCTCGCATCTCTAGCGGCAGGCGATAAGAGATATCGCTGAAATATCAGTGTAGTATCGTAGGCGGCACAGGAGTGCAAGGAAGTAGGACTCAGCAGACATTCCCTTCTTGTTGAATGAGAAATATTGCTCTTGAATTGACTTTCTAAGAGGGGCTGTAATGGTTAGAATATCAGCAGTGATCAGCAACGGTTACCCGGCTGCTTTTCCAGGGATGGGATATACCGGACAGGGTGGAAGGCGTGAGCGTCCCTAGCCTCACCGGGAGTCTTTCGCGAAAAGGAGGACCGTTCGGAAAGCGACTACCGGGTTTCCGAGCGCACGCCGCTAGCAAGGGGTGGGGGTTTGGAATCAAGGGGCCCTGACAAAGACATCGTTATTGCCCATATCTCCGATATCCACGTTGGTTCGAACCACTTCGTGCCTAACCTTATCGAGCGCGTTATAGTCGAGATAAACGAGTTTGAGCCGGACGCAGTGGTGATCACGGGGGACCTGACCAACGACGGGTTCTTCCAGCAGTACGCCGCGGTCAAGGCTTACCTTGACAACATCAGGTGCCCGCAGATCTGCGCACTTCCCGGCAATCACGATTCCCGCAATGTCGGATACGTACATTTCGAGGACCACTTCGGCCCCAGGAACAGCGCGATATACCTTCCCGGGGTGACCATAGTGGCCCTGGACTCCTCCCAGCCCGACCTCAACGAGGGAAAGCTGGGGAGGCAGAACTACCACTGGATCGTTGACAAGCTCAATCGGCCGGAAGACTTCAAGATAGTGGCAATGCACCACCACCTGCTGCCCCTCCCCGGGGCAGGGCGTGAGCGCAACGTCATAGACGACGCGGGAGACTTCCTGGAACTCCTTGTCAATCAGGGAATCGACCTCGTTCTCTGCGGACACAAGCACGTGCCGAACATCTGGCGGTTCGAGAGCTTTTACGTTGTGAACGCTGGAACCGCATCCTCCCTACGGGTCCGTGGATACGCGAAGCAATGCTACAATATCATCGAGATTGAGCCCGACCGATGCAGGGTATCCCGTAAGTACCCATTCGGAGAGAAGAAAGAAGTGGCCTCCTTTCCTGTTGTACCCAAAACCCTGAAGCCCGAGAAGCTCGAGAGGTCTGATCGACTTATAACCTGATGCCGGCCGGACAACACGGAGGGCCTGATGGCTGAGAGTCACGAGAGTAGGCGTTCCGCTATCGCCCTGGTGGACGGGGAGCATTACCCCGACGTTACAAGAGACACCCTGCGCTACCTGGAGGAGTCGATGGGCTACCGGGTGGTCGCGGTCGTTTTTCTGGGTGGCACCGAGAAGCTGTTGGACCCCGGCACCATGTCCTTCAACGATGTTCCTGTCTATGTTGATTCCGGGATGTTGGAGGGCCTCCGGGTCGCTCTCGCCAGGCACAGGGTGGAGGAGGTGGTGGATCTCTCAGACGAACCGATCCTGGGCTACCGCGAGCGGTTCCGCCTGATAAGCGAGACGCTGGCCCATGGGGTTTCATACCGGGGAGCTGACTTCTGCTTCCGGTCGCCCGACCGCCCATACCTGTGCGAAAAAGCATCTATCGGCGTTTGGGGTTCCGGGAAGAGGGTCGGGAAGACCGCCATATCCGGGCATCTCGCGAGATACCTCCTGAGCAAGGGCACACGGCTCTGCGTATGTACAATGGGGAGAGGGGGTCCTCCCGACCCTGAGCTTCTGGATGTCCCCCTCGAGGTGACCGACGAGTACCTCCGGGGCAGGGTCGAAAGGGGGGACCATGCCGCCAGCGACCACTTCGAGAACGCAATGATGGGACAGGTCGTTGCTGTCGGTTGCAGGCGTTGCGGTGGCGGCATGGCGGGTGAACCTTTCTGCTCGAACGTCCGGCAGGGGGCCGGGGTCGCCTGCGGCCTGGACGTAGACACGGTTATCTTCGAGGGCAGCGGGGCGGCTATTCCCCCGGTTGGAGTTGACGCGGTACTGCTCACGGTCTCCGCAGCCCAGCCACTGGAGTACATACTTGGATACCTCGGGCCCTACCGGCTATTGCTCTCAGACCTGGTTGTGGTTACGATGTGCGAGAAATCCCTGGTGTCAAGTGCGAAGCTTGTTAATCTGATAGATGGTATCCATGCTATCAATCCCAAGGCCAAGGTCGTCAAGACAGTTTTCAGGCCCAGACCCCTTGACGACCTGAGGGGAAAGAAGGTGTTCCTGGCCAGTACGGCACCGGCGGAGGCAGTGGAGGTGCAGGGCCGGCACCTCGCCCGGCAGCACGGAGCGCTGGTGATGGGGACGAGCCCCAACCTCGCCGACCGCAGGAAACTTGAGGAGGATCTAAAAGGCGCGATCGAGGCAGAGGTGATGATCACGGAGTTGAAGGCCGCAGGAGTAGATACCGTTTCCCGGTTTGCGAAACGCGAGGGAAAGAGCCTGGTATATATCGAGAACTGTCCTGTTTCCGTGGAGGGCAACCTCGATAGCGGTATCGATCACCTGCTGGAGCTAGCCAGGGAGAGGCACCGGGCCAGGCAGTCGTAGTTGGGTTGGGTCAACAGTGGCTGATTTCAGTATAGAAGATATCGAGAGTCGGCGTATAGCACAGCGGCTATAAGGAGTAGATAGAATGCCTGAAGGGCTCCAGAAGATAGTAGTCACCGACGATGAGCACCGTCTCCCTTACTCTAAGGGGCTGATGGCCATGTCAATCATGGCCACCGGTCTGCCGCCCGACCAGGCCTACAACATCGCTTCCTTAATTCACGAGCAACTCCGCGACGAGGGGACCCCCATGGTGACCATGGACTACGTCCGCAGGACTGCGGAGCGCATCATGGAGAGAGAGGTGGGCCCGAAGTATGTCGAGAACTACAGGAAGTGGCAGTCACTGAACAAGCTCGATAAGCCAATCATCATACTGATGGGAGGGGCGACCGGGGTCGGAAAGTCAACGGTGGCTACTATTCTGGCCTCGCGGCTCGGCATTACCCGCCAGGTGTCCACCGATATAATCAGGGAGGTAATGAGGTCACTCCTGTCCCCTGAGCTGATTCCATCTCTCTTTAACTCGTCGTTCGAAGCGTCCGAGGCGCTTCGCATCCCTGTGCCCCCGAACACCGACAAGGTGATCGTCGGTTTTCTGGAGCAGGCAGCGATGGTCTGGGTTGGGGTGCGAGCCCTTATCGAGAGGGCGATTGTTGAGAGGACCAACTTCATAGTAGAGGGTGCCCACGTGGTCCCGGGCATCATAGAACCCCAGTTCTTCAAGGACGCGATTGTCGTTCATATGGTGCTGACGGTGGAAAAGGCCAGCGAGCATCGGAGCCACTTCGAGATGAGGGAGGTGGAGACCGAGAGCGCCCGACCCTTCGACCGTTACCTGGATAGTTTCGAGAACATCAGGAAGATACAGGATTACGTACTGGAGCTCGCCGATAAGCTCCAGGTCCCCGTGTTTCCAAACTCGAGCATGGACGCAACAGTTGGGGCAATTCTGGAGTTCGTTATAAACCAGGTTTTCGTGGAATACACTGCTGGTAAGGCCAAGGAAGGAATGGTCGAAAAGGCCATGGAGATCTCAACCAGCCGTGAGGCCGTTTCCGAAACCAGCAGGCGTAGCACTTGACAAGGAGGAGGCTTGAGAGGCCGTCTATCGACACCGCCAGCGTGCAGCAAATCAGGGAGACAAACGTTATTAGCATTCTCAAGATGTTCATGGAGAATCCCGCTGGGTGAACTACCCCTCCCTTACGGAAGGGGCTTCCCTACTTTGAAGAAGGGAACTTTTCCTGCTTCAACGACCCGGTCACCCCGACCAATCGCTCAGTCAGGTCACCCGAATCTCCGCAGGCGTGACTTCGGACCGT
>JAHIMR010000006.1 GCA_018896525.1 Actinomycetota bacterium | reverse complement strand
GCGTTGATGGCAATCCAGCAGTCGGCAAGCCTAGTCTACGAGCTACCGACGAGCGTACCGTTGCACGGTTGAGCCTTTCGCCTTCTATTGCCGCCGTTGTGAGCGCTTCCTCAGTGAGTACATCCGCTTGTGCCTCCAATTCAAAAAAACCGGCAAGGCCAAGGATCTTCCCCTGGGCCTTTCTTGTCTCCCCTAGAGGGTGTAATAGGCGTTCGCTGTCCCAGTTAAAGCGAGGCCACGAATTGGTCTTCCAGATGTATCGAGCCATTTAGAACCTCTGAATGGGCAATTTTATGTTCCGAATAATCAAATTATTCGGGTCAAATAATGACCTTATTATGCAGTATTAGCGGGTCAAAGTCAAGACGGCCCTGGATGTTGCAGATTACTTCATGGTCTCCTCGAGCAAGGACACTGCCTCGGAGGGGACGATTTCTACATGGTAGGTTAGTGCCAGGTGGGAATGTTGGGGAAACTGAACGCTAGCGAAGCCGCTTATGCGTTACATATACTCCAGTTTCTTGCGAGATTCATCAACAGTATGTAGACACGCTGGTTGACGGTTGGTTATCCGACGTTTCTGTCAGGGGAGTGAAACAACAATGCCAACAGGGCGCAGATGATAAAGAGATCAAGCAGGCTTTGACATTACGTACGCTTTGTGACACCTGGTGTCGGTGGCCCGACACAACAAACCCCCCACAGATTGCGAGGGTTACCAGCAGTTCACTGATATGATGTCATATGTGTATATACCTGATAGTAGATACACATGAAACTATCAGAGCGGGAGAGGAAATAAGGTATATCCTATCGGATCGCACTTCGCTGGTATCACCAAAGGGATCCTGCCGGCCCGAGCAGAACAGCTTGAGACCGTAACCATACCGGTCCATGAAGACACCACTGGGTACCGCAAGGTAAAAAAAGCATGTCACGGGGTGATGGTAAAGTATGGACAGTGATCAGGCGTTAGTCGAAAACCAAGATGAACGCCGGCACATACGGATAGCTCGCCGTGAGTTCCACGGAGAGGGTAAACGGACGTGGAGGTGACGTAAGACCTCTCGGTTCCGAGAGGCGGACGCCTGGGAAGCGTCAATCAGAGATGGCGCATTTGTCATCATTCTGAGGAACGGTAACATTACGATTAGAAGAGGTGGACATGGGAAATGCCTGCTTGAATAAAAGGGTGCCCGGTTGCTAGAGGCGATTTTCGATAAGCGGTGCGAGAATGTCTCGTAAGAAAAAGGTCTACAGACAACGGAGACCTGAGAGAACCCAACCGGAGTTGGAGAAACCTGACGTCGTGCCGGTGGAGATAGCTCCGGGGGTACGGATAGCGTTGACGGGATTCGTGAGGGGTGTTTCAAAGGCGACCAGGTGGTTTGCGTCTTCAGTGGCATCCGCTTTCCGCACCAGGAGACCCCTGGCCTTGTTAGTTGTGGCAATCGTGCTCCTTGTCGTTGTTCCCTTTGTCCTGAAGGCAACCGGTTCATGGCCATTCCGCCCGAGGATCTATGGTGTGAACATTTCCTCAACGGTCGACACATTGATGAGGTTTAGAGCGGAAAGGTTCCTGGCTTCCCGTCCGGACTTCGAGTACGTATCCGAGAAACCGGACATCTTGTTATGCTCGCAGCCCACCAAGGGGTTCAATACGACCCTGGTCGTGGCTGAGTGCCCCGTGGAAGTCCATGCCGGCGAGAAGGAGATCACGCTGATGAATAAGCACGAGTGTATGCTCTCGTACCGGGAGAGAGACAAGGCCGTAGACGAGATGGAGAAGTACTTGAGAGTATGCGGGGACACGCCTGATGTTACCTTTACGGCTATCGGCGACATACTCCCCGCACGTACGGTTATCAAGATGATGGACCTCCACGGGGTCAACTATCCGTTTGAAAGGGCCGCCCCGTACGTTAGAGGAGCGGATATCGTCTGCGGTGACCTCGAGTGCCCCCTCTCAGACCGGTACGAACCACCTACCGAAGGTATGTACTTGTTGGCTCCGAGCGAAACGATCAACGGCCTTAAGCTTCTCGGGCTCAACCTGGTGACACTGGCTAATAATCACAGCAGCAACTTCGGGGAAGACGCCTTCACCGATACCCTGGACCTCCTTAAGGCAAACAGCCTGGAGTACGTTGGCGGCGGCATGGATCGTGCCGAGGCGTATTCCCCCAAGTACAGGGACGTTCGGGGATTGAGGTTCGGGTTCCTGGACTACAACGCGATAATCGGGGCCCTGGATGCTACCGACGCCAGTCCCGGGGTTGCCAATATCCACCTCTGGCCTTCCTTCGATGATGACCCTGAGGACATAGAGATGGTTACAGACGAGATCGTCGAGGCGAAGCGGGAAGCCGACTTCCTTGTGGTGTTCTTCCACTGGGGGAAGGAGTACCAGCAGCATCCGCTTGATTCAGTGAAGCAGGTGGCCCACAAGGCGTGTGACGCTGGCGCGGACCTGATAATCGGCACGCATCCACACTGCATTCAGACGATCGAGCGTTACGGGAACAAGTTCATCTTCTACAGCCTTGGCAACTTCGTCTTTGATCAGATGACTGAAGAGAAAACGCGCACAGGAATAATAGTCAAGCTCGCTCTCCAGGGTGCCATGATAAGCGAGATAAACATAATTCCATACATGATCCACGACTACTGCCAGCCGATCGTCTTCGAGGGAAATACCGGCCAGTACGTACTGGACGAGGTGCTGGAGATATCAGAGCTCTGACATCTAACGGCGACTAGTGATTTGGTTCCCTTAGATGTGCTATGGGGTTCGGGTCTTGCAAGGTCACGTGATAGGGGCCGCGACTTCTACTCTGCTTCGGCTACCTCAGCACTTCCAGTATTGGCTTGGCGGAGGGAGAGGGATTCGAACCCCCGGAACCGGTGAAGGCGGGGCGGTTTTCAAGACCGTTGATTTATGTCCCAACTAGTCCCATCTAGTACTGGAATCCGAGATCCGTCGTCCCAACCAGTACCAAGCAGTACCATATAGTCCCAAACAGTCTATTAGCAAAATGTTAGCATTTCTTGTTGATGCTAGTCCCGGGCAGAAACGTGATATCCGGTGATAATCGTTTCGCTTTTCACACAAAGCGCACTAAAGCCCTTCCCTGATGTCGCACTTTTCACACTTTTAAAATACAATGATTCCGTTGGAGGAGGCACGCGGGAGATTCAGGATGAGGCGTGTAGGCATGAGAAAAAGAGCCTTGCCAGCAGCCCTCGTCGTCGTCGCCCTCCTGACGGGCATCATGCCAGGTTGCTCGTGCGGGGGCCAGAAAAAGGCCGGCGAGGAAAGGGGGGCGAGGGCCGCATCACGCCGCCGTACTAAGATCGAGAACGTCCATACCTACGCCAACACCTACCAGGACTATACCCCCGAAGACCTCGAAAAGCTCAAGCGTTTCGACATCGTGGCGATAGAGCCGTACTTCGTGCCCGACAGGGAATTCTTGAAGGAGCTCAAAGCCGCCGGCACCAGGGTAATCGCATACGTGAGCGTCGGCGAAGCCGATGAGGAGAGGCGGTACTGGAAGGGATGGGAGCCGGGCGAGAGGACCCCGGACAACCACGAAATCCCCAGGACCGAGGTCACCAAACACGATCCTATGTTCATCGGGGAGGACCCGGGGTGGCTGGGCTCGTACTACGTCGATGCGAGCAATCCCGGGTGGCGCAACGTGATGTTGAATGAGGAGATACCTTACATACTCTGGCTCGCCGGAGGCCAGTACGACGGGCTCGTGATGGACCTGGTAGACGTCGTCGACAAGTACGAGGGCCGAACGAACGAAAGGCGGATGCGGCAGGGGATGATCGACCTCATCAAGGCGATAAGGGACAAGTATCCCGATCTCCTGCTGGTTCCCAACAGGGGCTTCGGCATCCTCGAGGAGATGGCTCCCTACATAGACGCGTTCAAGTTTGAGGAGATGACGGGTGCATACGGGAATGTGAAGGGTGAGCCGCATTACGGGCAGTATTACCTGAAGATAGGTGACACCGGTAAACTGGAGAGCCAAGAAGAGGTCGACCAACTCCTGGAGGTCCTCGAGGAACACCCGATGCCGGTGCTGGTGCTGGATCACGTGAGCACCGACCCGCCCGACGAGCAGTCCGCGAAGAGGTGCTTCGACGTGGCAGCACGCCTGTCGGCCGAGAGCGGAGAGAAGTTCGTGTGGTACGGGAACTCGGTTGACCAGGATCTTCCCGTCTGGTCCTTCCTTACCTTGAAGGATACCGGCAAACGCACGGACGGCGCTGTACTGCTGTACGCGCCGAAGCCTCCCGCGAGTGTCCAGAACCCAGCGTTCTCTCCCGACGGGCAGACAATCGTGTTCACCATGTTCCACAAGGGCTACAACAAGGGCCCGGCCGGCCTCTACAGGATGCCGTCTGGGGGCGGGACTCCCGCGAAGATACTGGACGAGAGGGGCCAGGACAGCGTCAACGTTCCCGGGACCTGCTGGAACGCTGCGCTGAACCGTATCACTTTCGCCTCGGACCGCAAGAACACCGACGAGATATGGACCGTCTCCCCCGACGGGAGCGAGCTCTCCAGCGTTACCATGCATTCCATGCTCAGCTACTATATCGAGCCGAGCTTCTCGCCGGATGGCAAGTGGATAGTATTCGAGTCGGACATCGAGGTGTCAGAGGAAGAGCGGCAGGGTAGCATTATGAAGGTGAAGACTGACGGCTCCGAAGTGAAGTGCCTCACCGACGGGATGGGGGGCGGGACCGACGACCGTCTCCCGAACTGGTCGCCCATGGGTGACCGCATCCTTTTCCAGCGGCGAAAGCCGGGAAGCGACGACTGGAACCTGTACACGATGGCACCGGACGGCTCGGACATACGCCAGGTCACCGAGGTGCCCTCAAGCGATACGGACGCTAGCTGGTCGTCGGATGGAAAGTGGATAGTGTACTCGAGCGACCACGGTGGTATCCCCATCCCCAACATTTTCATCATACCTTCGGGAGGAGGAACCCCCACTCGCGTGACCCGAAATGACTCAAACGAAGAAGGAGCCGCCTCCTGGTCGCCGGACTGCAGGTGGATAGTGTTCGAGTCGCACCCTGGACCCGAAGAGGACACCCCTGCCTCCTTGTGGCGAATTCCTGTGCCGGAACTCAAGTAGGGCAGAAAACGTACGAAGTTATCCAAGAGGGCAGGTCTTCGTCATTCTTGAGAACTCTCCTCTCAGAGACCCATTCCGATGGAGTCGTGTCCACCCTGGCGCCCGTTCCAGTAGGTGGACCTCTCGGCGATTATGTCCTTGTCACCGGTCACCCTGGTGGCCACGCTCCATTCCCCGGGAACGGTGTCGGCGACGTTGACGGTCCCGCGGCTTCCCGGCTCGAGCTCCAGTTGGGGGCCCGGCACCTCTCCCGACTCGGTCATGTAGGTAATGTCCACCGTGGCGGTCTCCGTACCCGGGTTCTGCACCAGCACCCAGGTCTCGAAGGAGCAACTGGCGTCCGACCCGGTGGAGCCCTCGGCCAGGTACCAGGTCTTGTTGGGGGTGGTGACCCCGATGGAGTCGTGTCCACCCTGGCGCCCGTTCCAGTAGGTGGACCTCTCGGCTATTATGTACTTGTCACCGGTCACCCTGGTGGCCACGCTCCATTCCCCGGGAACGGTGTCGGCGACGTTGACGGTCCCGCGGCTTCCCGGCTCGAGCTCCAGTTGGGGGCCCGGCACCTCTCCCGACTCGGTCATGTAGGTGATGTCCACCGTGGCGGTCTCCGTACCCGGGTTCTGTACCAGCACCCAGGTCTCGAAGGAGCAACTGGCGTCCGACCCGGTGGAGCCCTCGGCCAGGTACCAGGTCGCCTCTGGTACCTGAACCTGAAATCCCTTTTCAAGGATTCCCTGCTGACCCTCGGGGTTGCTAACCACCACGTTCCATTTCCCCGGAGCGGCACCCTCCAGATCGAATGTGCAGGTTATCTTCTGAGCGCTTACCACCTTCACATGCTGGCCGTATATGGCGTTTGAGCCACTCTTGACCAGCTTGGTGATTGCCCCTTCATTGAACCTTTCACCGGCGAGATCGGTGATCTCCACCTTGATGCCGGAATTCGCCCGGTCGGGCGTTATTCCCTCGATCACCGGCATGTTGAACCTCACCGAGGACGCCTTGTTGTCAAAACCAAGGGCGCTCAACTGGGGGACGTCCCCGGTGAGTTCGAGTTTGCCGCCCTGATAGCTTGCTCCCTCAAAGATCTCGGCGGTACCGGTTCCCATTATCCTCAGCGAAGACGCTGAGTCATCTCCGATGAAGTTGTTGCTAAGATCCGCGTCCTCGCCGACGAACAGCTCCGACCTGCCGCCGTAATTGTCGTTCTCGAACAGGACCACTCCGTCTGGAGCCGGTGTCGATGTCTTTCCCCAGATCTTCACAACCCTGAAGTGATCTTCATCGTCCTTGACCGCAGGAGAATGTATTCCCGGGCAGATGAAGTCGCCCCCCGAGGTCTTTATCTCGTATTCGAAAGGAGGAGAAAACCCCGGTGTGTACTGGTGGTAATGGCCCCCCATCCACATCCCCGTATTCTCATGGAAGTTGTTGTCATCAATGTAGTCTGTTACGGTGTTGTACTCTGCTTCGGAGAAAACGAACGCACCCATGTCCGTGCCGTGATACAAAGGCTGGTGGCAGAACGTCAGCATGTTGTTTGCGGACCTGTATGGATAGCTCTCGAAGTGGTTCCTGTACCAGGGCCATGTCCCCTGGCAGAGCCCGGAGTCGTACAGATCCGCATACCCCATTGCGCCCGGACTACCGGCCAAGGCGCGATTCCTGGTGTTGAAGTCCGCCACGATAAAGTGATAGCCGGCGTAGTCGAAGGAATAGTTGGCGAAGTAGGAGTTACACCCCTCATCGGCGCCGCCCACGGTATCGGCCTCCCCGTTCCATATGGCGGTGTTCCTTGTTCCGTCATCCCACCCGGCGAAAAAGCCGGAGTCCCGTATTGCGTCAATGTGGCCGCCGAACACCTCCCTGAAGTACTGGTCTCCGATGGGGTAGTAATTGTTTACCCACTCACCTGACGTGTTCTTATAGTACGGCCAGGTATCGTGGTTCCCCATAGTCGGTAGGTAAGGAACCCTGAGGGAGTCGAGGATCTCCTTGGCTTTCAAGTACTCTGATTTTTCAGCGCTGTCAGTGATGTCACCCGTAATCAGGGCGAACTGTATCCTATGAGTATACTTGTTGGAGTTGACCCAGTTGACCGCCTCCCGCAGCATTTGCGCAGCATGCCCCTCGTCCCCCGCCGGCGGTGAATCGTCATAACCGGTAGTGCCGTAATCATCGTAGCCTTCGCCTATGTGCAGGTCTGTGATTTGTATGAAAGAGAACTCCCAGCGGTTGTCCGGGAGGTCGTTGTTCAACTCGAACTCCTGGTTCGGGCCTAGACGCATATCGAGGGAGCCGTGGGCGTGCGCCGGAAGCAGGAGGCATACCAACGCCAGCAGAACGAAAAACACTGCGCATTTTCCCGGATAGCGCTTCATCTCTCAGGACTCTCAATTCTCCGCTATCGAACGTCACCAAGCGTGAAGCCAAAGCCCCGGCCCTGTTGTCTGGAGGGAAGAGTCGACTTCAATATGAATGATACCATACCAGGACCGTTCCGGAGTTGCTGGAACTACCTGGATTTCCCTTATTGTGAAGCCATTTCAACCAGTCGGGTGGCGCCGGGGACTCTCACCCCCACGCTCTCACAGAACCGGACGTGAGCCTCTCGACTCATCCGGCTCTTATCGTCCAGCCAACGGGTAAAGTAAGCGCCAGTGTGCAAACAGACCTGGCTCCCTCCTGGCTACACCATCAAGCCAAAGGCAAGACCTTCGGTTGTGACCTCTAAGTCTCTTGTACTTCCGAGTGACCCACCTGACCAAGTATCGGTTGAGATGCCGGAAGACCGGATAGAGAGCTGACCTGGAGTAGCTACCGTAGTAGTTTATCCATCCACTCACCGCCCGGTTGATGTACTGAGCCAGATCCTCCAGGGATTTGTCACTGTGCAGGTGCAGGCGCCAGCGCCTAATAGTCTGCCTGATCGCCTTGATGGCTTTGTTGCTCACCGCGGGTAGAAACCCGACGAAGAACTCACCCAATCGGTTCTTCGCCATTCTGGGTCTAAACGTAAACCCAAGGAAGTCGAACTTCTGGTTGGGATGGTTCTCCCGCCGTCTATCGTCCTTGCAGTAGACAATCTGATGTCGCCACCCCCTTTTGAAAAGCACTCCATCGCTATCCGGTCAACTCACGATATCACAACTGCGGGGTGTGGATGGCACCCGCATAGAGGTTTGGAACCACGGAAGACAGCGGCCACCATGTCTCGTCGATGTGACCCCAGGCCTCGGTAGTTCTAGACAACGGTGCTCAACGGTTTTCAAGTTCTAAGTGGTTCCTGTTATCCCGTCCGTCTAGTAGTACCTCCTTGGACTTAACTACCGTTATGATGGTGTGAAGACTGAACGGACCGGGTGGTACGATTGCCGTATTGAGGGGCGGATACAAAGAAAATGCCGGTAAAAGCAGAAAATGATTCCAGGGCTTCCGGCCTTAAGAAAAGGCTGATTATCTTTTGTGTCTGTCTTCTGGCAATCTTGCCCGCGGTAACCTTGTCGGCCTGTATTAATGAAAAGAGTTATACGGAGAAGGTCTGGGACGACAACTTCGACACTTATCAGAATATTCTGAATCTTCCTTTTAACCGGGGGGTCTCAGACGGTACGCTCGATGCCAGGATATTCAGGGATTATATTATCCAGGATTTTTTCTATCTTCAGAACTTCAAGAAGGTCTACGAGACACTGCTGTCAAAGGCGCCGGACGACAGGGGGAAGGAAGTCATAGAAGACATAATAGGGGGGATTGATGAGGAAATCGAAAGCGTGCACAGGATCTATTTTCAAAAATACAATGTATCGAACCAGGAACTACTGGGCTCTACTCCGAACCCGACCACAGACACGTATAACTCATATTTAATGAAAACCGCAACTCAAGAGCCGTTTGAGGTCGGGTTAATAGCTACGTTGCCGTGCCACTGGATCTACTATCAGGTTGGAGTTGACATGAAGAAAGAAAAACAGGTAGAGGGCAATCCTTATCATGAATGGATTGATGAATACGGAACAATTCCTTGGGAGAAAAGCGACACAAAAGTAGTCGTCGACCTGGTTGAGTATTACATGGAGAAAACCACTGAGAAAACCAGAAAGAAAATGGAGCAAGCATATAAGAAAGCAGTGGGGCTTGAATACATGTTCTGGGACACGGTCTACAAAGAATTCAATAATAAAGGCACGAGCATGCCCGACAGTCGCATATCCCCCCCGGGCTCTTCTGCAACTCGCTGTATTTTTCGGCGAGGCATCGATTGTTTAAGACCTTCTCCGGAAATGGTCATGTAAATAGCAAGGAGCCACGCTTCAGACCGGCGAATCAATGCTGGCGAAAGGGAGGGATTCGAACCCCCGTGCGCAGTATGTTGGCAAAATGTTGGCATTTGCAGGCCTGTCTGGATGTTAGATATATAGGACAGCTCAACCAAGGAGGCGCATGAGATTATCCCAGGTCAGGATGGACGGATCGGCCCCCGGCCCCAGGAAGGGACTAACGTCATCCTCCACTTTGTCCCAGGCAACATCCTGCACCCTTTCGCGCACCGCCCTGCGCCAGTTTTTCAAGGTCAAGGGGTGGCCCTCCCATCCCGTCTGGCGAAGCGCGTTGTTCAAGAGCTCGACGTTGGGCGGCGGCCACGCGGGATCACTCAAGTACCAGATGAGATCGTAGACATCGCGTCCCTTCAGATAGGGGCGCTGCAGCACAGCGTGGAGCTTGCCCGCCAGCAGGGAAGCCCGGTCGTGATGCCGGAGCTGCAGTGGAAGATAACGACGGACTACGGTGGTTGCGAGTACCGCTCCCGCGGGGGGGCGTGTGTCCACCTCCAGTTTAACCGAGAGGGTTTCACGGCGATGCGGGGACATACCCAATTCATATGGAAGCCCCGGAAAGCGGATGAAGGCATTGTGAACGACCTTGGTGTCGCTGACCTTGACTTGGACCTCATAACCCTCGGACGTGAACTCCCTCTGGACAGCCCGCAGGTAGGTCCGGAAGTCATAGCCGGCCGCCTTCCCTTCCAGGGAGAAGTCGAGGTCCTCCGAATAGCGGATGGTGGCATAGAGAAAG
>JAHIMR010000139.1 GCA_018896525.1 Actinomycetota bacterium | reverse complement strand
CCCCAGGCGTCTAATCATGTATTCGAGGCCGGCATCGTTTGCCACCTTCCTGGCCAGCGTGCAAGAGTCATCGTTAGAACCGTTGTCCACCAGGATTACCTCGAACGGCGAGTACTTGAGCGTCGCGAGGGACCGCAGACACGGTTCTATGTACCCCACCGAGTCATAGAGGACAACTATTATAGAGACAAGCGGGCATTCCCCCTGTATGCGCCCCTCAGGTCGATTTTCCAAACAACAATGCCTTTCCAACATCTCTTAGCCCCACCGCGCCCAACACGTTCCCGATAGCCGATCAGCGTGACAATACACTATTATGCGTTCAGGGTGTACCCCACGCTCCCTTTGAACACGTTTCTGACCCGTGGCATGTTATCACACGGCCATCTCTGGGTGTTAATAGTCGCGAGCATCTCTCGGGTTCAAGTATCCGTTGTTCCAGGTAGGGCCGCTTATTTAAAGGCCTCCCGACCGATACCGGCAAGGTTTAGCTTCTCACCATAGATGGTCAGGCTTATTCGGGCCCTTGGGAGTCTGGTTTTGCCAGTTCTTGTATTCGTTCCAGGCCGGGTGCGGTGATCCGTCATAACCATATAGCCCCAGGTAAATACCATCCCATGATTCACCGGGGGCCGGGTCAACCGCCTGGAATATCCATATCTTTCGGCATCCCGCGGCCCTAAGGCCACCCACCCCTATCTCGCCAATCGCCTGCCTCTGCCCCTCGACCGAGAACTCATCTCTCCCTGAATGGGGCCAACCGATCTCGGTGCACACCACTTCACGGTTCGGGTAGCCATTCCTGTTACAAATATCTACCACCTGGCTATAGTACCAGGCCCACCACTCCGGATAATCGTAGGGGTGCACCGCCACGCCATCGCATATCGTGGCGATGCTCACCGAGTGGTTCACGTCCACGGTAGTCCGGCTGTTTGGCGGCAACGACACCGTCTGGTCCTGTGTGGTGCCGTCGGTGAACATATAGGTTATTGTCGCCGTAGCCTTCTGCGCGTTGGGGTTCTGTAAAGTCAGCCACTCCTCGAACCCGGAGCGAGTGCTACCCTCAGCGAAGTACCAGGTGTCAGCGCTGCTCTGGCAGGCCAGCTCAACGCTGCCTCCCGGGTACTTGTTGCGGTAGTTGAAGTACATTGGACGCTCGACAACTATTCCCTGGTCCGAGTCCAACTGGACCGACACGTCCCGGTTGTTTCCCACCACGTCGTTCACCATGATAGTCCGGCGCGAGTGTGCATCGACAGTCACCGTCTGGGGCTGCGTGCCGCCATCAGTAAACATGTAGGTCAGATCAACCTTCGCGTCGGTGTCGCCAGGGTTCTGGATGGATATCCACTCCTCGAAGGCGCCGTCCATGTCGTTGTTGCGGGTGGTGCCCTCCGACAAGAACCACGAATTGCCGGGCGCCGTGGCTCCAACCTGGTCGTGCCCGCCGGTCCACTTCCCCTGGTAATTGAAGTACATGGGCCTTTCCGCTATTATCGGGTTCAAGGCCTCCACCTTCGCCGACACATCCTTGTTGGGGCCTACAATCTCGTTCACCAGTATGGTCTTCCTGGAGGTGGGGGGCATGGAGATCGACTGCTTCTGCGTGGCTCCTCCCTCGAACATGTAAGTGATGTCCACGGTAGTCGCTTCCGTCCCGGGGTTCATCAGTGATATCCACTCCTCGAAACCCTCTCGGGTCGTGCCCTCGGCCAGGTACCAGGTATCCGACAGGTCCTTGATGCCTGCCTCTATGGAGCCGCCGGTGCACCAGCCGTGGTAGTTGAAGTAGATCGGGCGCTCGACGACAATCGGCTGATCGCTGGTCAGCTTTGCCGAAACGTCCCTGTTGGGTCCAACGGCACCGTTCACGTCCACCGTGAAGCGGGAGTGAGCGGTGACCTGGACTAACTGTTCCTGTGTCTCCCCGCCGGGGAACATATAGGTTATGGTCACGTTAGCGGTCGTGTCGCCCGGGTTCTGGATGCATATCCACTCCTCGAAACCGGGGTGGGTGGCGCCCTCGGCAAGGTACAATGTTGTACCGGGCTCCTGTATACCGAGCTGGTCGTGACCTCCCGGCCAGACCCCGTGGTAGTTGAAGTACATCGGACGCTCCGCGACTATGTTGCGGTCGGCGGTAACCTTCATGGAGAGGTCCTGATTGCCTCCGGCGAGGAGTAGTTCGTAGTTCGCGAAAGTCGATTCCTCGCGGGTAAGGCCGTTCATCAACGAACCTGTCGCCACGTATGAGTCGGGGTGGTTGGACTTGATGCCCTTGTATGCGGCTCTCATCATGCCCATGTATGATTCGTCGCAGTAGCCGTAATAGTAAATCTTTCCCTCGGCAATATGACTCGTGTCAAGATCCCATCCGGGCTCCTGCCATACCTGGTAGTAATCGACATAATCCTTGTAGCGCCCGGCAACGGCCCCGCAGAAATCCTCCCAATCCCCCATGTTCTTCGGGGGGCCCATCTCAGGATAATCGGGGATTGCGTAGTCGGTTGCGTAAGCGGGGTTCGGCCCTGTGAGTGTAATCAATATGCTCTCTATCCCCAGGCTCAAGGCGGCATTGACCTCGGCGTCGAGATCCTCCCAGTAGTAATTACCCTTTGCTCCCTCTATATTGTGCCATCTCACCATGAGCCTGACGTTTCTGACCCACGGCCACTGGTCTGAAGGGTATTTCGCCTTCAGGACGTCCTTGACGCCTACGGTGAAAAGACCTATCAGTTGAGTATCCGCTGACGGGGACCCGTATTGTGAAGGGGTTGTTTCGCACCTGGCGCCATCGCCTGACGCGGTTATCGGCAGGGCAAGAACCAGTAACAACAAGCACATCAAACCTGCCGCAAACAGTACCGAGAGACGCTTATTACCGGGTCGCACTACCATCTGTCATCCTCCTTACCTGAATCCATCCATAATCTTGTAAGACATAGACACCTGTCTTCAGTTGCCCGGTTGATTATACCAGATTCCACGAAAGCGCTCTTCTTTCAATTCATGCCGGTTAACGAAGACGGCCATGCCGCACTGCCCCGGTACATCGATCAGTTATTCCCCTCAAGCGGCTTCCTGCTCAAGCGCTCCTTGATGAATCTTTTCAACCTCGCGGTCCGTCTTGTTGCGAGAGCACTCGCCAACTGCGCTTCGTGCTCAATAACGTGCTCCAGCATATGGGCCTTCGCCGCGTTTTCGACCTCAAGCCGACTTACCTGCCTGGCGAGCTCCTCTACCCTGTTCATGACGTATGCCTCATCGGTGAACCCACGAGTGAGAGGCAGGAGATTCTCCCACTTCATTCGCATGGCAAGCCGCGCCTCTTCTCGGGTTCTGGGAACGCCTTCGTCCCCATCGGTCGGGGCGAACGCGAGCCGCTTGGCGATATCTTCGCGATCTTCCGCACGGGCAAACTCGACAGCGGCAACGTATACACGAAACCCGGCTTTGATATATTTAAACGAGAGTTCAAGAGAGAGACGCTTCTCATCGAGAGTATCCTCCGAAAGCCTGAACCCGGCGTTTCTCATGACCCACCCCGCGTCATCTATGCCGGCGACCTCGGTGAACCTCCACGTTGGTTTATTGCTGTCGGGATGACCGCGGAGTTTGAACACGGGGGTCATCAAATCGGGGACTCCTTCTTCGTTGATGCAGTGCCAACCGGCAATACCCACCAGGCCGACGTCCGCCCTGCGCCTCAAGAAAGAGACTATATTCTCGAGCCATCCCTCATCGTAAATCAGGACATCATTTCGCAGAACGGCGATGAACTCATCGCCCAGCCGTTCGAGGCCCTGATTAACAGAGCGCGCCGCACCCGTACCCACAGGGTTCTCGAGGTAGTACTTCGGATTGAGCCGTTCGAGATAGGCGGGATCGCCCAGACCGTTGTTCACGATTACCAGCGAGTAGTTGTCGGTAACCGCCTCGAGTTGCTTGAACATGGCGCTCGCATCATCCTCGCGCTGCAAGACGGGGACAATGATCGGTGTTTCGCCCGGCTCCTCAAGCGGCCCCCCCCCAGGTGCTTCCGTGATCACCCTGTCCGATTCTACGGGGGTCATTGCTGTTTTGCCGCTACTCTTCATCAGGTCCATATTTACTTCTGCGAGGTCCTTTAAAGCCTCTTCGTTGCCGGGGTCCAGTTTGAGGCATTTCTCGAGATGGTACTTCGTCCTCGCCAAATCATTTTGGCCGCGGTAATACCGTGCGCAGAGATACTCGAGCCGGGGACTCCCCGTGTAAGCCTCAAGATGGACCTCCAGGTATTTAAACGCGTCGGTGAGAGAGTAGTTCTTCATTGTTTCAAACCTTGTCAGCAGGGATTGAATGCCCCTGTAAGTGACATCCCTTGCTTTGTATACTTGGCCGTCATACTTGTCATTGATGGCCTTTGTCGCGGCCAGGATTTCGTCTCGGCTGTTATACACAATATGCTCTTCGAAAGTCCTGTGGCTTATTGCCTCGCAGGTTATCTCCTTGACGTGCTTGAAATCGCACTGCATGGCCATGCGGATGAGCAGGTCCCAGTCCTCCAGACATGGAAGATCCTCGTCAAATACCCCCGCGTCCTCAAGCAAATCGGCGTCGTGCATCAAGCAGATGATGGGAATGTAGTTGTCGGCAAACAGCATTTCCCTATCGAAATTCTTCGAATAGACAAGTTCTTTTTTCTTTCTGCGCCAGTGATCGCCTTCTCCGGCCATGAAAACCGAATAGGAGTCGGTGTAGGCAGCCCGCGTTTTGGACGACTCGATGGCCTGGACCAGGGTCTCCAGATGTGTGGGGTAATACCTGTCGTCGTCATCGAGGTAGGCGACCAAGCTGCCGCGAGACGCTTTGATTCCGACATTTCTCGCCCCGGCCGGGCCCGTATTCTCCCGGTTGTTGATGTAGATGAGCCTCGGGTCATCGAACTTCTCGATTGTCCGGGACACGTCCGGGCCGCCGTCGTTCACCACTATGACCTCGAAGATCTCATACGTCTGGTCCAGCACGCTTCCTATGGCCGTTTCCAGCGACTCCGGCCTGCTGTAGGTGGGTAAAACGACAGTCACAAGCGGCGGCTCTTCAGACTCTTCATTCTCTACCCGCAGCAGCTCGATATTCTCCGGCCTGGCGGGCTTCGGGTCAATGGTGTTTTTTCTGAAATGGACCGATCGTCGCAGGTCCGGTTTGATTCCGGCCGCGTCCAAGTACCGCCCGACAAAATTCTTCCACTGGTAGTTTTCTTTCCAGTCCCGGTAGCCTTCTTCTCCCAGTCTCGTCCGCTCTACGGAATCCGAGAGAAGTCTCCGGACTTCTTGGATAAAAGGGCTACGGGGAAGCCCGCCGGCCCGGATAGCTTTACCCTTTTGCGCGGAGGAAATGAAACCATCGTCGGGCTCCCGCTCCAGTTGAACCAGCCTCCCGCCCTTTACATCCTTGAGGCCGGCACAGTAACTGGAGGCAATCCAGGGAAGACGGTGGCTCATTGCCTCGAGAACCACTCTTCCAAAGGCCTCGGACTGAGACGGAAGCAGCAGCAGGTCCGCCTGTTCCATGGCGGACGCGACCATGCCTTTTTCCTGGGGGGGAAGTACGAGGAACCTGCAGTCGCCTCTTACCTTGGACAGAATCTCGTGGTAGTAAGGTTCAAGCATCACACGCCCCATTGCCACCAGGACCCAGTTGCCGGGCATGTGTTTTAAGTTCTCAACCAGCCACAGTTGATTCTTGGCCTTGTAGTAGCTACCTGCACACAGGAGAAGCTTGGTGTCGTCGGGTATCCCCACTTTCCTCCTGAAGTCAACGGTGGGGGATACGAAGTTGGCGGCGTTGGGAATGACGCTGAAAGGTATGTCGTTTTCGCAATAGAACTCGACGTCATGGCCCGTCCTGGTCAGGCTTATCACCGTTCTGGCGCTCTTCAGGCGTTCCACGAGCTTCTCCCTGATTTCGTGTTCGGTATCCAGGAAATCAATTGATTCCCTGTTGATAATGGGGACGAACACCGCGGGGTATTTCTCGGGCTCTTCGAGCGACCACATGGCCCAGTTGCGAATTCCACCATTTACCAGGATGAGATCGTAGTCGCCTTTAAGGGCAAACTCGCGCAGCTCTTCGAACCTGGGGCTCCGGCTCGGTTCGTAAGGCCCTATATCATATTCGAACTCAAAGACGTTGAGCCCGTTGTAGTAGTGAAAATCCCTGCTTCTACTCAGCGTGGCGATGTCAACCAGCAGACCAAGTTTGGCGAACTCGAGCCCCAATTCCGTGGCAAATCTCTCCGCTCCGCCAACCTCCGGAGGAAAATGATCTATTATGAATAGTATTTTATTACCTTCGAATGGTTCTATCTCGGCATTCTCAAGGATTCTCCTGGCCCACTCGATATCGAACTCATCGAACAGGGACGAGTTGTTGAGCAGGACGCTGGCCGAAAAAAAGGGCTTGTCCCTGCTCGAAGAAAAAAGGCTGTCGTGGTGGGTCCGATGCAGGAGGAGGGGTTCTTTTATCGGCTTGAACTTATACCCTTCCCTGTAAGCTCTCAGCCAGAAGTCCCAGTCCTCCATTATTCTGTGAGAGGGGCTGGTTTCATATCCTTTGACTCGTTCGTAAACACCTCTTCTGAAGACGGAAGAATATGGGACGTAATCCCAGTACTTGAGGCTGTCGAGGTCGAAATCGGGAGGAATGTGGAACCAGTCCGTTTCGCCGAATGTCTGGTAGCCGGGATAGACAACGTCAACATCAGGGTGTTTTTCTAATACATCGACCGTCTTTTCCACATAATCAGGTCTTATCATGTCGTCGCTGTCAAGGGTGAAGCAGTACTTCCCTTTGGCGTATGAATAGCCGGTATTCTTTGTAATTGAGGGATGCCCCCGATTTTCCTGGTCGACCAGGGTGATACATAGTTCCCCCCTGTATTTATCGAGGATCTCGCGGGCCACTTCAAGCGTGTTGTCCGTGCTCCCGTCGTTGACGATAATCACCTCGAAATCCTGAAACGTCTGGCCCGCGATGGATTGCACCGCTCCAGGGAGGTATCGGGCGTAGTTGTAACAGGGAAGCACTATCGTTACCAATGGAGTAATGCCACTGGTGTAGTTGCGTTCGATGGAGATTACTGGTTCCATATTATCGGTTTCCAATGTATCCATGAGCCTGAACTACTCATCGCCTGACTCGATGCAACGGGATCCGGCCCCGCATATCATATTACCTTAAACCTCAATTCTAAGCCTTCCGACTTATATAACACACGTGAACCTCTGTCGCTTCCTTGGTTGACAGAGTCTAAAAAGCCCCCATTCACGGGGCTGGGTGCCCCTCACGCCTGAATTCCAACCGCTCGCCCGCCCGCCCGTTG
>JAHIMR010000049.1 GCA_018896525.1 Actinomycetota bacterium | reverse complement strand
TGATGGTTTTCACGATGGTCCCGCCAGCGCCCACCGCCCAGGCAACCGTGGTGCTCGCCGCCGATATTCCGTTTAAGCCGTTTGTGGTGGTCGAGGTCTGGGCGGCCCAGGTGGTTCCCCCGTCGGTGGTTTTCACGATGGTCCCGCCAGCGCCCACCGCCCAGGCAACCGTGGTGCTGGCCGCCGATATTCCGCTCAAGCCGTTTGTGGTGGTCGAGGTCTGGGCGACCCAGGTGGTTCCCCCGTCGGTGGTGTTCACTATGGTCCCGCCAGCGCCCACCGCCCAGGCAACCGTTGCGCTGGTTGCCGATACGCCGCTCAAGTTCTCCGTGGTGGTCGAGGTCTGGGCGGCCCAGGTGCTACCTCCGTCGGTGGTGCTGATTATCGTCCCGCCGTCGCCCACCGCCCAGCCGTTGCTGGCGTTGAAGAAGAACGTGTCGTTAAGCTGGACGTTCCTCCAGTGGGCGCCGGCGTCATCCGTCTTCAGGACCACCGGGGAACTACTGGTCGTGTCGTGGCCCACTCCCCACGCGTTGTTGGCGTCAATGGCGGACACACTGTGTAGATTCCCGGTCACCCCGCTGATCTGGGCGACCCAGTTGGTTCCACCGTTGATGGTTTTCACGATGGTCCCGCCAGCGCCGACCGCCCAGGCAACCGTCGTGCTGGCCGCCGATATTCCGTTTAAGCCGTTTGTGGTGGTCGAGGTCTGGGCGGCCCAGGTGCTACCTCCGTCGGTGGTGCTGATTATCGTCCCGCCAGCGCCGACCGCCCAGGCAACCGTCGTGCTGGCCGCCGATATTCCGTTTAAGCCGTTTGTGGTGGTCGAGGTCTGGGCGGCCCAGGTGCTACCTCCGTCGGTGGTGTGGATGATAACCCCACCGTCTCCAACGGCCCAGCCGTTGAGGGCGTCGGCGAAGCACGTGTCGTAAAGGTCAACGGAACGCCAGTTCGTGCCCCCGTCGCTGGTCTGGAGGACAATGGGACTCCATGTTGACTGGTCGCCCTGGTCCGGCTTGTCCACCCCCACCACCATCGCGCTCGAGGCGTCGAAGATTATCACGTCCTGCAAGAACTCGGTGTTGGTACCCTTTCTCACCACGCTCCAGGTCCCGGCGGCGGCGTTGGCGCACTTGCAGATGAACCCCCTCTCGCCTACCGCGTAGCCGTTATTGACGTCCAGGAAATAGACCCCCTCCATAGAGGCGAACATCAGGTCGGTTTCGGTACCTACCGTCTGCCCGGTCCACGTCGTTCCCCCGTTGTTGGTGTACCAGCAGTGGTGCAGAACGGGTGTTGGATCGTTATCGTAGTAGGGGGTCCCTACCGCCCAGCCGGTCGTGCCGCCGGACAGGAAGTAGACGTCGTTGAAGTGGCTCTCCTTCAGCAAGGTCCGCTGGGATGTCCAGGTCCCGGCCGCCAGCGCCGGTGTGACCGGCAGAAGAGCGACCAGAACAGCCAGGAGAGCCACCATCGCCGATAGAACAGCGCTCTTTCCCATCTTGCCACACACGGATTTCACAACCGTACCTCCTTGTGAAGATAATCAAACATGCCAACCGTCCCGCCACGAAACACCAACTGGCACAGGTACCATTTGATAACTTACCTGTAACTTGATAACGTCTCCATCCCCCAATAGGTACTGAAACAGTACCCATTAGTATATTCCTGTTGCCATGTTTTTATCGACAGTCGCGCGGCCATTCTTGACCTTTCAGCCGTACCGCCCCCAGCGCCGGTTGCCTCGCGGCGTTGACCCCGCGCCACGCCTGTGATAGCATTTGCTTGCATTGGTTCCCCTCTCCACACCGGCAATCGACTGGCGGCGCCTGTTGTCATTATGTTTGGATTCTCACTCAAGAACGGAAGGGAAGCGCGCTCGAGACCGGCGGCCGCCACGGGCCATGATACCGCGTGTGCCTGCCCGCGGGCCTCCACGTCACCGGTTAAGATGGTGCTGTTCCACGGTGGGAAAGGCGGCGTGGGAACCACCACCCTGGCAAGCGAGGCGGCGGCGATACTGGCGGGGTCCGACCGCAACGTGGCGGCGGTGGACCTGGACGTTTGCCGAGGCGACCTGCATTACCGGCTGGACGTACCGGTGACCCGGGACACCCACACCGTCTCCGACCTGCTACCGGTCATCGACGATCTCGACACGCGCATCCTGGGAAACGCTCTCTCCACCTGCCCGTGCGGGGCTCGAATCCTTCCCGCGCCGACAACGCATGCGGCCGCCGCCGCGATAGAGCCCGACCACGTCCGTAAGGTCCTGGTGGCGATGGCCGCCGAGTTCGAACATCTTATCATCGATAGTTCCGTCGCCGACGACCGTATGATCTCCCCCGCGTTCGATCTCGCCGAACTGGTGGTGCTCGTAGTGACTCCCGAGATCGCCTGCCTGGGAGGAGCCAGGCGTGCGCTGGGCCAGGTTGTTTCACAAGGTGGTAAGCGTCCCGATATCGCGCTGGTGGTGAACCGTTCCCTGGGCACCTCCGACGCCGTTTCCCCGGCCGAGATCGAGTCGTTCCTGCAAATGCCGGCCACAGTTGTCCTCCCGGAAGACACGGCGAGATGCAGACGCCTCGCCGACGAGGGACGCCACGTCACCTCGGAGCGTTCCGCGCTGGGCCACGGCATCTACTCACTCATGCGGCGCCTGTTCACCTTGCGTTGACATCACTTCCTGATCCGGGGGACTATAAGACACACGGTGGAAACCGGAAAAAGCCGATATTACCGCCGGCCTTGAAACCCGGGAGGTGCCCCATGGACTGTCCGAAATGTACTGCTCCGGTCCCCGAGGGAGCCAGGTTCTGTCAGAAGTGCGGGGGAGCCGTCTCTCCGCCGCCGGGAACGCCCGGAGCGGCCCAGCCACCACCATCCGGCCCGGGCGCGGTGCCGCCTCCGCCGGGAGTTCCTCCACCGCCGCCCCCCTTTGTTCCGCCACAACCCGGCGCTTACCCCGGTGTCCCGGTCGCCAGGAACAACCCGCTCTGCGTCGCCTCGCTTGCCATCGGCATAGCCTCTATCGTCTTCCTGTGCGGGCCTTTCTTCGGGGTGCCCCTCGCCGTCGCCGGGATTATCTGCGGTGTCATGGGGATGAGGCAGGTCGACGAGAGCCCGCGGGAGTTCACCGGGCGAGGCCTGGGCCAGGCGGGGTTCATACTATCGATAGTCGGTGGAAGCCTGAGCATTCTTCTCCATGCGCTCTGGTGGGGAAGGTTCTGGTGGTGGTAGTGGGCCTCGACCGGTCAGCTTGATGAAATGGCGGCCGTTGCCGCAATCATGCCACGCAACCCGGTGACCCATCGGTGAGCACAGCGACAGTTGACCGCTTGCTCTGCTTGTGTTACTCTATGCTTGCCTTGCTTCTTCCTCTCCGGCATGAGAAACGAGAGCACCGGCATATGGTGATAGTTGCGACCGCATTGTAATGAAGTTAAACATGGCCTATTGTCTATTCGAGGGGTGGAGGTCCGAGAGGTGAAGGAAATGAAATTCGAGATTACGATTGTTCAAGATGAAGACGGTGTTTTCGTCGCGGAGTGCCCGTCTATTCCCGGTTGTATAAGCCAAGGGAAAACGGAGCGGGAAGCTGAGGCGAGTATCCGGAAGTCGATAAAGGAATGCCTGGAGGTGAGAGCCGAGAAGGGTATGCCCCTGACGATTACCACCCGCCAGATAGAAATCAACGTCTGATGCCTTCTGTCCCCCTCTTGAGACCCAACCAGGTCGTAAAGGCCTTTACCAGACTCGGCTGGGAGGTCGCACGTCAAAGAGGATCGCACATCATCCTTGTAAAAGACGGCCACATTGCGACCCTGTCCATTCCGAATCATTCCTAAGTGCCTCGTTCCATAGATACGGTTGCGCACCGAGAGCGTCGAAGCGCCGCTCCGGCAAGGCGCGCGACTGAGACGTACTCCTGTAGTACTTCGAGGGAGCGGAACGCAGCCGGTGTGGATGCAGCGGCGTTCGAATGCCAGCGTATTTATGGAGCGGGGTACTAAGGTAGCACGCGGCACGTTACGAAGCCTGGTCAAACGAGCCGGGATATCCGTTGAGGAGTTCCTTGAAGCTCTGTAGAAATAGCAGGCACTCTATATGAACTCGGCCTGCGCCTAACTACCAGACAGCGACAGTTGACCGCTTGCTCTGCTTGTGTTACCCTATACTTGCTTTGCTTCTTCCTCTCCGGCGGGGCTATCGGTTCCCTCTCCAACGTGATTGCGTTTCGAAAGATCAACCTGGAGGTATCCCATGGACCTTACGCTTCAAGATACGGAGGAACGGGTCCCGGCCGATGTGAAGGAGGCCGTTCGCGGGCGGCTGCTGCGCGAGTTCGCGTCCGGGGCGGAGGCGCCGGGGGCGGGTGAACTGGAGGGCCGGGTCGAGGAGGAGCTCCTCGCAGGCGGGTACCTCTGGCCCAGGAGGGTTGTGCGGGCACTGGCGGGAGAGCTGTCAGACGAGCTGTTCGGCCTGGGGCCGCTCGAGAAGCTCATGCGGGACCCGGAGATCTCAGAGATAATGGTCAACGGCCCCGACAGCGTATACGTGGAGAAGGAGGGGCGCCTCCAGCAGGTTGACCTCTCCCTGGGCGACGGCCCGCGGGTGCTTGAGCTGGTGAGGAGGATAATCGGCCCCTTGAACCTCCGGCTGGACGAGACCAGCCCGATGGTTGACGCCCGCCTCCCCGACGGCTCACGGCTTAACGCGGTCATACCCCCGTTATCGCTGAACGGCCCCACCGTTACTATTCGGAGGTTCAGGAAAAGGCCGTTCACGGTGGAGGAACTGGTGGAGATGGGGACGCTTACCCCCGAGATAGCATCGTTCATCCGGAAGGCGGTCGCCCACCGGGCCAACATTATCATCTCGGGGGGGACCTCAAGCGGGAAGACCACGCTGCTCAACATGCTCTCCTCGTTCATCCCGGAAGAGGAGCGTCTCATCACCATAGAGGACGCCGCGGAACTGAGGATAGAACACGCCCACGTCGTGTCCCTGGAGAGCCGACCGGCCAACATCGAGGGGCGGGGCGAGGTAACGGTGAGGGACCTGGTGAGAAACGCCCTCCGCATGAGGCCCGACCGCATCATCGTGGGCGAGGTAAGGGGAGCGGAGGCGCTGGACATGCTTCAGGCGATGAACACCGGACATCCCGGCTCTCTGTCCACGGCGCATGCCAACTCCCCGCGCGACCTCTTAAGCCGGTTGGAGACCATGGTGCTTATGTCCAATATCGACCTCGACCTGTCGGCTATCAGGCGACAGATCGGCTCGGCGCTGGACCTTATCGTGCACACAGAGAGGAAGGCGGACGGCCGAAGAGCCCTGGGCCGGATCATCTCGGTCTCCTGTACGCCCGATGACGACTACGACATCGAGTACCTCTATGAGTCCACGCCAGTTCAGGCGGCTGCGGGAAGCGACAAGGCAAGGGGGGGAACAAGTTGAGGTGGTGCGCCCTGGTGATATTCATCTCCGCCTCGATCTACTTCCTCTGGCGCAGCGGCCGGGCCCGCTCACGGGCCAAGTCGATGCTCCATATGGAGAAGCACCTGGGGGGCGGGGAGAAACGAGAGGGCCGGGGGGGCGGCTCCAGGGGGCGGCTCGCGGCTCTCCTTGGAACACTCGACAGGGCTCGCTACATGCGCCGGCTGCGTGCCTCGGTGGAGAGCTCGGGCATAAAGCTCACGTGGGAGAACTTCAGGTTGATCTGGATGTGGTCGCTCGCCGTACTGCCCGCCCTTACCGTCCTGCTGACCGGCAACGCGCTCCTGGCACCGCCCGCGGTCGCCTGCGCCTTCCTGTTGCCCCGCCTCCTCCTGAACACCTTCCGCAGGAAAAAAGACACGAAAGCCCGCGAACAGTGCGACCGGCTCGCCGCGGACCTGGCGCTGCATCTCAGGTGCGGCATCCCGATCGAGGAGGCAGTGGCCCTCTGCGCGGATGATTACGAGCCACCGGTAACGGAACAACTGGTCAAGTACCAGGGCGAAGTGGCGCTCGGGGGCGGGGACTCGGCGCTGCTGGAACTGGTCGCGTCTCTTGATAACCCCGACCTGGAACTGATAGCGCAGGCGGTCATGACCTCCCGCGAGACGGGCTCCGATATCCGCGTTGTAATGGAAGCGGTAGGCGAAGCGCTGCGCGAGAGGGCCGCTATAAGGCGTGAACTCGACTCACAGACCGTGCAGGGCAGGCTCTCCGGACATATCGTGGCCGGGCTGCCGTTTATTTTTCTGGGCCTCTCCGCGCTGGTATCACGGGATACTCTTGCCGTACTGCTGGGGACCGCTTCCGGGATCGTGATGCTGACGGTCGCCACCGCCCTCGACCTCCTGGGGTTCCTGTGGATTCGCAGGATCCTCGACATCGAAACCTGACCTGAAAAGGAGGCTCTAGTGTCGCGTCTCATAAGTCCGGTGACGCACCGAGAGCGTCGGTGCGCCGCTCCGGCAAGGCGCGCGACCGAGTCGTACTCTTTGAGTACTTCGAGGGAGCGGAACGCAGCCGGAGTGGATGCAGCGGCGTTCGAATGCCAGCGTATTTGTGAGACGGGGCACTAATATGCTCTGGGTCACCGCAACCGCCTCACTCGCCCTGCTGTTCCTGGCAAGGGGCCGCGGGGGGGAACCGGACACCGGCATCCGCAGGCTCCGCCGCATTCAAGGCGAGGAACCGGGTGACGGCGAAACTAAGGGCGATACCCGCCCGGTGCGCGCGTTCTGGGCCATACTGGAACTCCCGCAGCGACTCCTGCCCCCCTCGGTGGAGAGCCGGCTTTTCGCCGACCTCGAGAAATATGTTCGTCTCTCCGGCTACACGATTGAGCAACTGGCGGGGATACGCGTCCTAGCGGGAGTTTCCCTGCCACTGGTGTCCGTCCTTGCGCTCCGGTTCTCGCCGATGGGGCTCGCGCTCTCACTGCCATTGGCGGTGTTCGGTGTCATGCTTCCCCGGTTGCTCTCGGCAAGAAATCGCGCCAGGTACTTCGACTCCGTACGGCAAGCCCTTCCTCACACCGCTGATATGCTCTACGCGTTCATCCTGGGCGGCAGGAACCTTGACCAGGCTTTCCGGGGGGCAGCCCTCAGCTCGCCTGAGCCCCTGAGGCCGCTGCTGGCCCGGGCCGTACGGGAGATGGAACTGGGATCGTCCCGGGAAGACGCCTTCAACCACCTGCTGGAGCGCTGCCCGGTCCCCGAACTCTCCTCGCTCCTCCGCTCTCTTCTAGAGGCGGAACGCCGCGGGCACCCACTGTCTACGACGCTGGAGGTTTTCTCGCGCGATATCCGGCTGCGGCGCCGGGACCAACTCAGGGTCGTTGTCGCCAAAGCCCCCTTGAAGATGCTGGCCCCGCTCATCTTTCTCATCCTCCCCGCCTCGATCCTGCTGACGGTCGGCCCCACCTTCCTGGCCACGTTCAACCGGGTGTTCTGAACAGTTCACGACAAAGGAACTGTAACGCCGGCAATCCACACGCTTCACGATTCGATCACGAGGGAGGTTGCCACACTGGGAGCTGGAAAACGGTACGTACTTCGTAACTGTCCGAGTCGCAGGAACCTTACCCAGTCGAGTCGTTTCGAGATTGAAGTAAGAAGAGGAACAAGAGAAGGAGCAATCGTCTGAGCTGAAAGCCAGGGGAATGCTTATAAAAACTATCGATGACTATCTGGACACGGGAAAAGGGGACTGCCCTTTGAAAGTGGGCAAGGTAGCGACCGTTGTTGTCGACACCTTGAGGCATTTCGACGGCGACCGTTATCATCTGCGCCGCCCAAGACCCCTTCCTTCAGGTGGGGGATACGGGCGGTTTCTTCCGAACGTTTCGGATTGACAATACATCCATAATAGGTTAATATTATTGTCTGATAACAACCGGACAGGTCAGCCTCAGCGTTC
>JAHIMR010000005.1 GCA_018896525.1 Actinomycetota bacterium | reverse complement strand
CGATTCCGAGGAAATCGATTTGCTCGGTGCTTTGAAGCAGAGCAGGGCGCTTGACCTCACCGATCGCAAACGCTGACCTGGTGCGGTTTCAGGTGTCCTGATAAACTATTCCGGCGTGGCCGAGAATCTGCGGAATGTAGGATTAACCTGTAGATGGCGGACGATTGACGGAGGACTGATGGAAAGGCCGCTTCTGTTCGCGGAGTGCCCCGCCCTGAGAAACAGGGTCCAGTGGCGTGAGCTTGGCGAGTACCCTACCCCGGTGGAAAAGTTGGAGGGGCTGTGCCGCTCCGAGGGCATCCGCGAACTCTACATCAAGCGAGACGACCTGAGCTCTCCTTGCTATGGCGGGAACAAGGTGCGAAAGCTCGAGTACCTTCTCGCCCTGGCGGTTTCGCGCGGCCACAAAGCCATCATCACGTTCGGCGCCGCCGGGTCAAACCACGTGCTGGCCACCGTCATCCACGCCCGGAGAGTGGGAATCAGGACCATCGCGGTGCTGGTGCCCCAGCCCAACGCCGCCTACGTCAGGAAGAACCTGCTGCTGGACTACGTACACGGGGCCGAGTTCGTGCTGGCCGGCTCGGTGGCGACAGTGCCCCTGGCGTTCGCGAAGGGGATGATTGCCGGGTACGACCGCGAAAAGCGCCTGTTCCCGTTCGTCATACCACCCGGCGGCACCAGCCTCGGTGGATGCCTTGGATACGTGGACGCCGCCGTGGAGATACGGCGGCAGGTCGACGAAGGGCTGCTCCCCGAGCCCGAGTTCATCTTCGTTACCTACGGGAGCGGCGGCACCGCCGCGGGGCTTATCGTGGGGGCGCAGCTCGCCGGGCTGAACAGCCGGGTAATCCCGGTACGTGTGGTGGAGAAGGTCGCCTGTAACCGCCTGCACCTGGCCTGGCACGTCAACCGGACGGTCCGGTTCCTCAAGCGCAACTGCCCAACGGCGACGGTGCGCGGGGTCCGCCCCGGTGACATCACCCTCATAGACAACTTCGCGGGGAAGCATTACGCGCGGTTCACCGAGGAGGGCATGGTCGCCGTCGACAAGGCGAGGACTCACGACGGGATCAAGCTGGAGGGTACCTACACCGGAAAAACCCTGGCCGCCGCCCTCGACTTCATCAAGACCCACGGCACCGGTGAGCGCCCGGCGCTGTTTATAAACACCTACAGCTCCGCCGACCTGTACCCCACGGTGGCCGACATCGACTACCACCTCCTGCCCCCCGAGTTACACCGCTACTTCACCTCGCCGCTACAGGAGGAGAAGATGGGCCACGAGGTCGTGTACTGAGTACCTCGTTCCATGAATACGGTTAAGCACCGAGAGCGTCGAAGCGCCGCTCGAATGCCAGCGTGTTTATTTAGCGGGGTACTTGTAGCCATCTCTGCTTCCTCAGGGGATGTACAACTTAAACTCATCCCGGGACGACATGCACCAGGGACAGGCCCACTCCGGGGGCAACTCCTCGAAGCCAACGCCCGGCTCGACCTCGCCCCTGGGGTCACCAACATCGGGGTCATAAAGGTACCCGCAGACCTGGCACTCGTATATCCTGGTCATCTCTTGCGCTCTCGTGTTTGCCGTCAGGTTCCGTCTAATTATGTTCGCTCGAGAGCCCCGATTACAAGGCGGCGGCGGCGCCCCGGGACCAAGAGCAGCGCGTGATTATCGGTTTCAGGTGGATGTGACCTGGTCGATGACCTCCCGAAGGACTTCGGCCGACTTGCGCAGCGCCCCGGCCTCCTCTTCGTTTATGGTCGGCATGATGCGCACTATGACCCCTTCCTTCCCCACCACGCAGGGCAACGAAAGACAGACATCGCTTATGCCGAACTCCCCCTCCAGCAACGATGACACCGTCAGTACCGAGCGCTGGTCCAGGAGAATGGTCTCAACGATCTTGCAGACGCAGATGCTCACCGCGTAGTGGGTTGAGCCCTTGCAACGGATTATCTCGTAGGCCGAGTTCTTAACCTTTTCCTCTGTCTCCGACTTCAGTTCCCGCGCCGACCACCGCGACCTTCGGTAATGTCCTTGTACTTCTCATGGCTCGTCCTCCCTTTCTTGCCGGCAGGACAACTGAACACCACTACTGCCACGCCTCGAGTCTATCTCATCTCCGCCTTCACCAACTCAAAACGCAAGATGGTACCCGGTACAAAACGCAAGATTCCTGCCAATATTTGGCTTTGTGTTATAGAATCGGCCTGCGGGAAAGGGGAAGGTGATAAGGTGCGCGAGCAGGTTATTGTAGGTGCGGGAATCTCGGGATTGGTGGCGGCGATAGACCTGGCCCGGGACGGCTACAGCGTCCTGGTAAGGGAAAGGCGCGGCGAGGTCGGTGGCGTGACCGACATCAAGGGCCTCGAGGGAAAAGTCATCAACATAGGGGACGGCACCCCCATCAACCTGGAGCGCCTCCGGGCGTACACCGGGATAGACATCTCTCCTGTTGCGGTACCGCTGGAGGAAGTTCGCAACCACATGTACGGGAGGACCTTCGACCTCCAGTTCGCCGGGAACGTCCCGGTGTACCTGGTGGAGCGTGGGCCTCGCCCCACCTCCCTGGACGTCTTCCTGTACGAGCTCGCCGTATCCGAGGGGGTCGAGTTCCGGTTCAACGATACGGTAACCGATTTCAACGGGCTGCCCCCCGACACCATTATCGCCACCGGCCTCTTCGGCGAGTCGTTTGAGGCTCTGGAGGTTCCCCACCTCCCGGTGTACGGCTATATCGCGATGGGAGAGACCGACCGGTCAGACCCCTTCGTTATCATCTACTTCGACCGGTACACCCGGGACTACGCCTTTTACTCCCGGGTGAACGGCGCCTGCGGGGCGGTCCTTTTCTCGCGGGGAAAGCCGCTGGACGTCTCGGTCAAGGAACGGTTTCAGCGCCAGCTGGAGGAGAACGATGGAATTCACTTCGACACCTGGGACGCCGTCAACATCGGCGCCCTCCCGGTGAAGTGCCCCTCTAACCCGCGGCTTTTCGCCCGCAACTACATACTGTCCGGCACGTTGTCGGGGACGGTCGACCCATTCCTGTTGTTCGGCGTCCACGGGGCGTTCGTCTCCGGGAAGATAGCGGCGATGGCCGTCCGGGACCACCACGGCGCGTTGGCCGAGTTCGCCCGCGTCAACAGGAACTACAGGCGGGGCTTCCTGGTCTCCTCCATCTACCGCTATTTCCCGATGTGGCTCCTCAAGCGGACCAGCTGGGCCGGCGCGCGTCTCTACCCCGTTCTTTCCTCACTCATGGGAGACAGGATGTTCAGCCTGCTTCCCGGCTACGGGAGGATATAGGCCCGGTACGAGAGGGTTGGCCCACCGGATAATAGGTGGCTATCAGCCGTTACCTCCGGCCTCCGCGTGGGCACGCCTGGCGTCGGCGACCAGGTGGTCCCAGCGGAACACGGCCAGGGTCAGCAGGAATGCCGCGTAGCACGCTCCAACAACAATGCCTACTTGGAAAGCGAGGACCACCGGCAGGGCGAATATGGGAGCGGTCACTATCTGAATGACCGCCTCGGTGGGGCGTATTATCACAACGGTGACGGCTGCCACTACGAGGAGCAGGGCCGGGAGCACCGGGAACAGGCCGGTGGTCACCAGGAAGAGGAAGAACGAGTATCCCATCGTCACATCAGCGATGAAATCCAGGCGGGACACCCACGACTCGCCGCATCCCGAACTCCTGGCCAGCGGGCCGTCCATTATGTCGGTTACCCACCCGAACATAGTGGCGATAATAGCGGCGCCGAGCGCCTGGGGGCCCACGAATAGCCCGATTCCCACGATAAACGCCGCGATGAGAAAACGGGTAAGGGTAAGCAAGTCGGCGATTAACCTGAGAAACGGGGAACTCTCTCTTCGTTCTGTTACCAGCTCTTCGGCAGTCATCTACTTCCTTTATCCGTTATCCATTCAGCAATCCAGCCGATTATAACACCCGCGAGACCCGGGGGTCACGGACGCGGATGCCGGCAAGATGCCGGCGCTACAGTTCGTTTGTCGGCCATTTCCACCACCCCTTCGCAGTCCCGGACGCGGGCTGAACCCCGCGCTCAAGCCTCCATCAAGTCGTGGAAGTGTGTCCTCAGGAACAGGTCGATGCGGAAGTTGATCATCTCCGGGTTCTCGGCCGGGGTCGCGTGGCTGCCCCCGGGTATCGTGGTGTACTCCGAACCCTTGATACGCCGGTGCATCTCGTCGGCTATCCGCTTCGGGGTCCAGGTGTCGTTCTCCCCGCAGATGAGGAGGGTCGGGACCTTCACCTTGTCAAGGATGTCCGTCCCGTCGTACTTGCCCATGGCGGCAAGTGCCTGGAACCCGGCGTGCCAGTCCATCTTCGCCGCGTAGTCGAAGTAGAGCTTCATGTCCTCGTCCGAGCACAGCGTGGGGTTCAGCTCCACCCGCTTGGCGATGGGGATATTGATAGGCGTCACCATGATGGGGCGGAACCACTCCACCAGCCAGGTGTACTCTGACAGGAACTCCAGCCCGCTTACCAACGCGTCCTGCACCGTCTCCGACTCGGAGACGAAGCCGAACCCTTCCGCGTAGGGGCCGTTTATCGGTATGAGCCCCAGGACCCTCTTCCGGTAGCGCTTGTAGAACTCCAGTATCGTCATGACGCCCATGGAGAACCCGATCACTATCGCCTTGTCCACGCCGGCGTCGTCGAGGACCGCCTTGAGGTCACGGGCACAGTTCTCTATGGTTATCGACTCCAGGTCCGCGGGGACCTCGCTGTCGGGATGGCCGCGGTAATCCCACAGAATCACCTGGTGCCTGGGGGAGAAGTAATCCTTCATGTAATGGAAGAACATATAGGTGGTGAACACCCCCGGGCACACCACCAGCGGCAGGCCCTCCCCCACCGTCCGGTAGGCTATCCTGGTGCCGTCGAAGCTCTCCACCGACTGCTCGTCACAGTCGGCGAATAGCTCGCTCATCCCCTGGTCGTACTCCTTGAACTTCCTTTTCAGATACATCTTCCCGAGCATTGCAATAACCCCCTCCACTCGACTGCGGTAAGTGGTGAAATCTTATCACAGGAAGCCGCGACCCGCGGTAGTGAAAGTAAAATATACCAACCGTTCAATATGACTTGCCAAAATCCCTGACCTGTAGAATAATAGACCAACGCAATAAACCTGGTGCGTGTTCCTCGACCCGGAAGGAGGCACGGAGGTTGACAGTTCTCACATCGCCGCTTGACCCCATGCTTGCCGAGAAGGCCACAAGGGAGCTTACGGACGCCCTGGGGGAGGACAAGGTGACCACCAACAGGTCAATCCTGTTCTCATACTCGGGCTCCGCGATGCCAATCCCCAAGACTATGCCGGACATCGTGGTCCGGCCCGACTGCGTGGAGGACGTCCAGGTAGTGCTGAAGATCGCCGATAAGCTGGTGGTCCCGGTAACCCCCGTCGCCAGCGGGACACTGGAGCCTTCCGTCTTCCCCAAGGCCGGCGGTATCGTACTCGACACCTACGCCATGGGCAAGATCCTGGAGATAAACACCGACGCCGCCTATGCTGTGATAGAGCCGGGCGTTTCCATAGGTGAGCTGGTCCGTGCCATAAAGCCGGAGGGTTTTCGCGTTACCCTGGGGTCGTACCCGCCGGGTAACTCGGTGGTTGGCAACTACCACCTCAAGGGGCACGGGACCCACCGCTCCTCAGGGATCGACTCGGAGTGCCTGGGCCTCGAGGTGGTGCTGCCTGACGGGACCATCGTCCGCACCGGTTCCAAGTCGTTCGAGGACTCCTACCCGGGCATGGGGTGGCACCTGCAGTGGGGGCCGCTTCCCGACCTGCGTGGCATATTCCTCAACGCCTGCGGGACGCTGGGGGTCATAACCAAGATGGCGGTCCGTCTGTACCCACTGAACGACGTACAGGCGATGCCGATAGTCGGGTTCGACTCCTATGCCGACTCCGTGGAGTTCATGAAGATTGTCTCCCGGGCGAACCTCGTCGAGCATACCGTAACCTGGCACTGGGGGCTCTACACCGTTATAAACATCCTGACCAGCGGCGGAGAGGTGGAGGACTCCAGCGACTACCTCAAGCTGTTCATCACCGAGCCCTGGACCGACCCCGGCGACCGCCCCTACAACCTGGTCCTCAATATCATGACCGGCTACCGGGAGGACATCGACGCCCATGCCGGGCTGATAAAGAAGATCGCCGAGGGGCTGGGCGGCCGGGTCATGACCGAGTGGGTCGCCGAGCGGCTCCCCGGCGCCTGGGAGTACTTCAAGACCTACGGCATCGACCACGAGCCGTGCGTTTCGTTTATGAAGGGTTTCGCGCTCGGGTTCGGATTCATGCATATCCTCAACGCCGAGCCCAAGGACGTTGTGGCCCTGGAGGAGTTCGGCCTCAAGTTCGTCTGGAACAGGGGCCTTCAGTACGGCACAACCTACTACAGTCACTGTATCGACCAGGGCAGAAGCATCTTCCTTCGTCTCACGCCGTTCGTGGACCCGGTTGACAAGGAGGAGCACGAAATGGCGATTGAGATATACAAGGATTACATCGAGGAGGGAATGAAGCGGTATGGAGGGGTCCCCATCCGCTACGACGGCCTGAACAACTACGTGGACAAGGCGGGAGGGTTCGGCGATTTGATGCGGCGGATAAAGAAAGGGGTCGACCCCAATAACATTCTCAACCCCGGCTTGAAAATATACGAGGGGGGGTGGTAAGTTTGACACTCTCACTCGAGATGCTCATGTACACCTGCGTCAGGTGCAAGATCTGCACCGCCAACCTGCACCCCGGGGAGGAGGAGTTCCTCAAGCTCTGCCCCGCGTTCACCCGCTACGGTTACTTCGCCTACTCCGGCGGTGGCAAATGCTACCTGGCCCAGGGCCTGCTGGAGGAGGCCCTCGAACCCGACGAGGACATGGCCGAGGTGCTGTACCACTGCACGCTGTGCAAGACCTGTGCCGAGCAGTGCGCCACCGACCAGGACCCCACCTCCATAGCCCGCGAGGTGAGAAACGAGTTCGTGAGGAGGACCGGAGCCCCCCCGGGGGACGGTAAGGTAATAGTCAAGAGCACCATCAACTACCGGAACCCCTACCAGCAGCCCAAGGCGATGAGGTACCGGTGGGCCAAGGGGCTCGATATCAAGGACGCCTCAAAGGAGCAGGTGGACACCCTCTACTACGTGGGCTGCACCGCGGCGATGATACCCGAGCGAACCCACTTCGCTTTGAATACTGTGAAGTTGCTCGACGCGGCGGGCTGCCGCTTCGGGACCCTGGGCCGCAAGGAGGTCTGCTGCGGCAGTACCTCTTTCAACCTGGGCGGGCAGGACGCCTTCCGGGAGGTCGCCTCGGAGAACATCGACATGATAAACGGCCTGGGGGTCGAGAGAGTCGTCACCAGTTGCGCCGGTTGTTACAGCATCATGAAGAACGAGTACCCCAAGCTGAAGCGTCTCAACTTCGAGGTCTTCCACTTCGTTGAGTATCTGGACGAGCTCATCCGAGATGGCAAGCTGGAGCTCACGAAAAAGCTCGACCTCGAGGTGACGTACCACGACCCCTGCCACCTGGGGCGCTACTGCGAGCTGTACGACGCCCCGCGGCGAATAATCGAGGCCCTCTCCGGTGTTGAGCTTGTGGAAATGCCCCGCAACCGGGAGAATAGCTGGTGCTGCGGGGCCGGCGCCGGGGTGAAGACCATCTACCCCGACTTCGCCCTGTGGACATCCGAGGAGAGGATAGGAGAGGCCCGGGAAACCGGCGCCGAGGCGCTGGTCACCGCCTGCCCGTTCTGCGAGGGCAACCTCGCCGACGGCATCGCCGCCAGTGGAGAAGGGATGGACCTCTACGATATTACAGACCTGGTGCTCATGGCCCTGGAGTGATCGTAACGGCCTCATGTTGGACGATTGGCTGACGGACCAAGGAGGTAAGCGTGGCTGATACTGTTGCTTTCGGAACGATGGAGTGGCTGGACACTTACGTGAAGCTGTTCAACGAGCACCCCGATATGAGTGAGGCGCTCAAGGAGTTCACCGCCCGGGTCGCTTACGAGTTCACCGACCGCCCCGACCTCGTCCCCAAGTTCGTTGTTATGGAAGAAGGGGTCATAAAGGATTACGGTGAGCTTACCGACGACAGCGCGGTGGACTACATGATAAGAGCCGACTACGAGATATGGAAGATTATGACCGAGGGTGAACTGGACCCCATGAACGCGCTTATGGCGGGCAAGCTGAAGGTACGCGGCAACATGGCCGCCCTGCTCAAGCACGCCGAGGGGTTCAAGTCGACGTTCGACATCGTCCAGGCGATCCCCACGGTTTTTGACTGAGAATCATGGTTCATGGCCTGAAGAGTGCCGCCGTGCGCACGCTCCATCGGAGTTCTGTTACAATGGCTTCCTGGAAATCGGGGTGTAGCGCAGTCAGGTCAGCGCGCTCGGTTCGGGGCCGAGAGGTCGTGAGTTCAAATCTCACCACCCCGACCATTCCCCTCACCGGCCCGTCCCACACCACCTTGAGGTCCGGTTCGGGGCAGGACCGGGCGGGCGACAGATTGTCGCCCCTTAGGTTCGTGGGGTGGAGCGCGACTGAAGACACGCGGACGTTCGCGTTTTAAGGCACCACCAAGGGGCCGCTGACCCCGATTGAGTCGTGGCCCCAGGTCCTGTTGTTCCCGTACATGGACCTCTCGGCTATGACCGGAGCGTCAGAGGTGACCATTGTGGATACCGACCACTGTTCGGGGACGGTGTCGGCGGCGTAGAACGTCCTCCGGCTGTTGGGCTCGAGCACCGCCCCCGGGCCCCCGACCGGTCCCGCCCCGGTCATGAAGTTCAACTTGATGTTCGCCGGGGTGTCGTTGGGGTTCTGGACAAGTATCCAGGTCTCCATGCCGCCCCTGGTGCACCCCTCCGCCAGGTACCAGGTCTCGGCCGGTTCCATCACCCCGATTGAGTCGTGGCCCCATGTCCTGTTGTTCCCGTACATCGACCTCTCGGCTATGACCGGGGCGTCAGAGGTGACCATTGTGGATACCGACCACTGTTCGGGGACGGTGTCGGCGGCGTAGAACGTCCTCCGGCTGTTGGGCTCGAGCACCGCCCCTGGGCCCCCGACCGGTCCCGCCCCGGTCATGAAGTTCAACTTGATGTTCGCCGGGGTGTCGTTGGAGTTCTGGACAAGTATCCAGGTCTCCATGCCGCCCCTGGTGCACCCCTCCGCCAGGTACCAGGTCTCGGCCGGTTCCATCACCCCGATTGAGTCGTGGCCCCAGGTCCTGTTGTTCCCGTACATCGACCTCTCGGCTATGACCGGGGCGGAGGCCTCGACCTTCGTCGAGACATTCCACTCTCCCGGAACCATGTCCGCCGCGTTAACGGTGGTCCTGGAGTTGGGGGACAACTCGAGGAACTGACCCACCACCGCTCCCGCCCCGGTCATGTACGTGAGGTTGGCGGTAGCGGGGGCATCGTTGGGGTTCTGGACCAGTATCCAGGTCTCGAAACCCCCGTTGGTGCACCCCTCGGCAAGGTACCACGTGGAGACGACGGGGGGCGCCGACACCGGAGGGTTCCCGTACCAGACCTCGGCGCCATCCACATTGTACGTGCCCCCGTATATCTTCTCCTTGAACTGCAGGAGCGCGTTAGCGCCGTAGTTGCCGGGATTTCCCCAGCCGTCATCCGCGCCCTTGTACCACCTCTGGCCGTCGAACGCCCAGAGCCTGCACCCCGGCCGGTACTCGCTCAACCCCAGAAACAACGCCTCGGCTCCAAGAACCAGGACGTCCGCGCCGTCCGCGTCATAAACCTCCAGGCTCGACACGTAGTTGTACCTGGTGTCGCCGAGTCCCCGGGTAAGCACCGTGTGAATGCCGGACGGATCCAGCCGGTATAACTCGAACCCGTCTGAATCCACGGTTGTGGTTATATCATACGTGTCCCAGTTGCTAACAATAGTTACATTCCCGTTGAAGGTGCCGATGTACAGCGCTCCATCGTAGACCTCCATGGCGTAGGCTGCGCCGTTCTTGATATTTCCGAATCCATTGCCGGCCACCATTCCCCAACTGCTTCCATCGTAGACGTGAAGCTCGCATCCCGCGCTGGTCATCGTGAAGGTTTCATACGGGGGGTCCTCGATTGTCGCCCTGTCGTCCTTTGAGGTCCCCAGGTAAAGGCGTCCGGAGTAAACCTCCAGCGAGGCCACGGTATTCCGGGTGTCACCAAGGCCGCCGTCGGCCACCACCTTCCAGTCGGACCCGTCGTAAGCCCATACCTCGCCGCCCATCCCACAGAATAGCCTCTCACCGTTCCCGTCATCGTAAACCTTCATGCAGCTCACCGATGTTTGTTCAAAACTTCGGACCTTCTTCCAGCTTGACCCGTCGTACCGCCACACCTCGCAGTCCTCATCTTTGCCGACGCTGGTGCCCGCGTACAGGTTGCCATCGAAAACCTCGAGACAGGAGACCCAGTTTTTATCATCCCCCAAACCCTCCTCGGAAACGGGCGCCCACGCTCCTCCGTCCATTTTCCACACCTGCCCTATGAACGTGGAGATCTCTTCCCGCCATATGCTCAATGCCGCATAGAGCTCCCCCCGTACTCACAAAGGTCCGTAACAGTCGTAACGTCTTCCCCTCTCCCGAAGCCGGCGGTGGAGAGTTTCCAGTTGCCGGCGGACCCCGGGGTGTCATCGCCCAACGCTCCGGCCGCCGACCCCCAACCGGGAAGAAGGGCAAGGACCATCATGAGGAAAACGGTGAATAGAACCCCCACGGCTCGCGGAAGGAAACCCCGGGCGCAAGGGACTCGCGCATCGAGCAGGCTGGAACGTCGCCACTTCACCCTTTATCGCCGCCTCTCGTCGTTGCCTTCAGGCGCCTTTAGCATGATATCACAAAGCGGCAGCCCCCTATGGGGAACCCCCACCTCAATCCTCCCCCTTCCGCCCCTTCCCCCCTCTGGGGGGAAGGCCGGGATGGGGGGGGGATACGTTACCCCCAATCGTATCCGTCCCCGCGCCCCTGGTGTTCCAGTACTTGGCCCGACGGGTCTTACCACGTTTAGCGACTCCATTCGGTATCTCCAGTGGCTCTCCAGCCATTCTGTCCCACCGCCGGTGGCGCTGGGCAACCGGCGTGAATACCGCCCGCGGGAACCGTGGCTCGGTTTGCGCTATAATCCCGTTCAGGTTGTCAGGGAAGTCAATGCGATGCTGGAGAGGTGGGAGTATGGCCGGGCAGGAGTTCCTCGACGGGTTCCTTGAGCACGCCGGTGAAGGTTCGAGGGATACACTCAGAAATAAGTTCGTCCCGCTGAAGCTGGAGAAGGGGCAGTACATCTTCTTCGATGGCGACGACGCCACCGACCTTTACCTTATCGAGTCCGGCGTCATCGAGGCCAACATCGTGCACGCCGACGGCAAGCTGTACATCTTCCACTTCGTATTCCCCGGTGAGATCCTGGGCGAGGGGGTCCTGTTCGGCGAGGGTTTCTGCCCTTTCTCCGCGGTGGTCAGGAAGGACGCCACGCTTTGGAGGATCGCCAAGGGCGACATTCTGCCGGTGCTCGAGTCGGATTCCTCCGTCAGTTCCTACCTGTTTCAACTGGTGGGACAGAAACTATACCGCTGCTACGTGAAAGCGCGCTGCATCGCAGGGGAAAGGGTGGAGAAACGCCTCGCCTGCGTCCTGTTGAAGGCCATAAACGAGCAGGGCATCGCCGGCTGCCGGGCAAGGATCGACCCCCCTCTCACCAACCGCGATATCTCCGGTCTTATCGGCTCCACCGAGGAGACGGTCTCCCGCATCATGAGCCGCCTCAAGAGGGAGGGCGTGATAGGCACCGAGGACAAGCACATCGTCGTCCTCGACAAGGAAGCCCTCGCCAGGTACACGCAGTCGGACTAAGCCACGTGCGTTTGGGGCCTGGCCCCTTTTGCACGGTTCCCCTTTTCGGAACCGCTGAAGGTTGATAAAAGTCGTTGAAATAGCGACACCTGTGGGCTACTCTAATCTAGGCGGACCGGGGAGTGGTGTGGATCGCAGACACGGCCTGCAGGTACCGGTTCTGCTTGGATATATCAAGGCCAGGTGACAAGAGATGCGCGAGGTATACCTCGATCACTACGCGGCGACGCCGGTCATTGCCGAGGCCGCACAGGCGATGGCACCGTACCTGGACGACAGGTTCGGCAACCCGTCCTCCCTGCACCGGTGGGGAGACGCCGGAAGGGAAGCGGTCGAGGAGGCCAGGGAGCGGGTCGCCTCCCTCCTGGGCGCCGACCCCGCCGAGATAATCTTCACCTCCGGGGGAACCGAGGCCAACAACACCGCCATCAAGGGCATCGCGCTGGCGGCCAGGAAGAAAGGCAACCACGTTATCGTATCGGAGATAGAGCATTTCTCGGTCCTCCACGCCGCCCGCACCCTGGAGAAACTGGGGTTCGAGGTGACGGAGGTCGGGGTGGACGGCGACGGTGTGGTAGACCCCGCGGCTGTCGGTCAGGCGCTTCGCCCCGACACGGTGCTGATATCTGTCATGACCGCCAACGGCGAGATAGGCACGGTCCAGCCGGTGAAGGAGATCGCCGCGGTTGCCGGAAGGGAAGGCATCGCGTTCCACAGCGACGCCGTAGCCGCGGCGGGTTACCTGCCGCTCGACGTCAATGACCTGGGAGTCGACGCGCTCTCCATCGCCTCCGACCTGCTCTACGGGCCGAAGGGTGCCGGCGCCCTGTGGGTCCGCCACGGCCTCCGGCTGATGCCGCTCCTTGACGGGGGGACCCAGGAGGGCGGCCGGAGGGGCGGCACCGAGAACGTCCCGGGGGTCGTGGGCATGGGGGTCGCCGCGCGCCTGGCCGGGGAGGGCCTGGAGGAGCGCGCCGGTCGCCTGTCCTCCATGAGGGACTCGCTGATCGAGAGGCTGCCCCGGGCCATACCCCACCTGCGGTTGACGGGACACCCCACCCGCAGGCTCCCCTGGAACGCCGGCTTCACGGTGGAGTTCATAGAGGGCGAGGGAATGCTGCTCTTCCTGGACCAGGCGGGGGTGGCCGTGTCCAGCGGCTCGGCCTGCACCTCGAGGGCGCTCAAGGGCTCCCACGTGCTCTCCGCCTGCGGTATTCCCGCCGAGATCGCCCAGGGGTCGCTGCTCTTCAGTTTCGGGCTGGATAACCTGCCGGAGGACGTTGACTACGTGCTGGAGGTCTTGCCTCCAATAGTCGAGAGGTTGAGGAAGATGTCGCCTCTTTACGACAAGTTCCTGAAACAAGGGGGTGATCAGGATTCCACAGTACAGTGATACGGTAATGGACCACTTCATGGACCCAAGGAACGTGGGTGAGATCGAGGACGCCGACGGCATCGGGGAGGTCGGAAACCCGGTGTGCGGGGACATGATGACTTTCTACATCAAGGTGGACGACGACGATCGCTTGAGCGACGTGAAGTTCAAGACGTTCGGCTGCGGGGCCGCTATCGCGGTCTCCAGCATGGTAAGCGAGATGGCCATGGGCAAAACCCTCGATGAGGCCCTGGAGATAAGCCGCAACGATGTCGCGGACATGCTTGGCGGGCTGCCCAAGAACAAGCTGCACTGCTCGAACCTGGGGGCCGACGCCCTGCACAACGCCATCGAAGAGTACAGAAGCAAGCGGCAGGCCGGGGAGAAGGGGGACCAGGATGGATGAAGCGCGAAGAAAAATGGGGGGCGATGATTGCCACTGCCCTTACTGCGACGTGGAGATCGAGGAGGAGGCGATACTGTGCGTCGCCTGCAAGACCGTCATCGTCCAGTGCGCTCGCTGCGGCCTGCCGGTCCGCGAGGGCGTCGATATCTGCCCCCACTGCGGCAAGCCACCCGTGGGGCCCGTGGCCGGTGACCGAGAGGACCTACGTTGAGTGACGAACAGGTAACCTTGATCGTCTTCAGCGGCGAACTCGACCGGGCGCTGGCCGCGTTCAACCTGGCCAATACCGCTGCCTCCATGGGCATGGATGTCACCATGTTCTTCACCTTCTGGGGCCTCACGGTAGTGGAGAAAGGCGGCGGCGCCCGGGGCGACAAGGGCCTCCTGCAGTGGATGATGAGCCTGGTCAACCGGGGCGGAGCCGGCCGCCTGAAGCTGTCCCGGATGAACATGCTGGGAGCGGGGAAAGGCGCCATGAAATCGCTGATGAAGAAGTACCGCATGCCGTCTCTTCAGGAGATGATCGCCCTCGCCGCAGAGCAGGGGGTGCGCTTTGTCGCCTGCACCACCTCCATGGCCCTGATGGGGCTTGCCGAGAAGGACTTCATCGACGAGGTCGGGGAGTTCGCCGGGGCGGCGACGTACCTGGGCCTGGCCTCAAAAGGGAACGTGAACCTGTTCATATGAGCTAGGCCGTCAAACGTCAGTGTAGCAGTCGACTGGAGGAACCGATGGATGCCGACCATACCCTGGACTGTATCGGCCTCTACTGCCCCATGCCCATCGTCAAGACCTCCCAGCGCATCAAGGAGTTGTCCGGCGGCGAGGTGCTGGAGGTGGTCTCCGATGACAGAGGCATCAAGAGCGACATGCCGGCGTGGTGCGAGAAGACCGGCCACGAGTTCCTGGGGCTCCAGGAGGATGAGGGCGAGATAAAGGTGTACGTCCGTAAAAACCCGACGACCGGGTAGCGGCGTACATACAGGGAGGTGACCCGAGTTGGCCGACAACGAGACACGGGAAAACCTGCACACCGCCTACCAGAGGGAGTCCAAGGCCAGCGTACGGCTCAAGGTCTATGCGGAGAAGGCCGACAAGGAGGATTACCCAGGCGTGGCCAGACTATTCCGCGCCATAGCCGAGTCGGAGACGATCCACGCCCGTGCGCCTCCGACACCATCGCAAAGCGTACGTAATGTCAAAGTGAGACCACCCACTACGCTTTCTGGTACAGTTTCTTCGATAACTTGACAGCTCTGCATTCATCTTGTACAATTCCCTACCATAATGGTAGGTAATCGAAGACAGGTGAACGAAATGGCTGGAAGCAACGAGAACGTTAAGATTATGTGCTGCATGGCTATGCCCCCCCACCTGGGGGCGGGAGGGATGCTCATGTAGGCATCGCCATTTCTCAAGAGGTCGCGAGGACCCGCAACCAGGTGGACAGCATGGTTGGCGGGTTTTTTCTTTTTTAAAGGATACGCGATTGAAGGAGGAACGATGAGCGATTACGGGCTGGAGACGCTGGCTGTACACGCCGGGCAGGAGGACCATGACCCGGCGACCGGGGCACGAGCGGTCCCCATATACCAGACGACTTCTTACGTCTTCGATGACACGGAACACGCCGCAAACCTCTTTGCCCTCAAGGAGTTCGGCAATATCTACACCCGGATAATGAATCCCACCACTGACGTGTTCGAGAAGCGCATCGCGGCACTGGAGGGCGGAACCGGCGCGCTTGCCGTAGCGTCGGGCCAGGCCGCCGAGACGTTAGCGCTGCTGGCGATAACGCAGTTCGGGGACGAGATCGTCTCCGCGAACAACCTGTACGGCGGGACGTACGAGCTGTTCCACTACACTTTCCCGAAGCTCGGCCGTACGGTGAAGTTCGTGGATTCGTCCAGGCTAGAGGAGTTCGAGAGGGCGATCACGGACAGGACGCGGGCGATATACGCCGAGACCATCGGCAATCCGAAGCTGGACGTCCCCGATTTCGAGGGGATCGCGGCGATAGCACATGAGGCCGGCATTCCGTTCGTCGTGGATAACACCGTGGGGGTCGGGCTCGTGCGCCCGTTCGAGTACGGCGTCGATATAATCGTGTCGTCGGCGACCAAGTATATCGGCGGCCACGGCACATCCATCGGGGGCATAATCGTCGATTCCGGCAACTTCGACTGGAGCAACGGGAAGTTCCCCGAGTTCACGGAGCCGGACCCCAGTTATCACGGCATCGTCTTCTGGGACGCGCTGGGTAACCACCCCGACCTTGGAAACGTCGCCTTCATCCTGAAGGTAAGAGTCCAGCTGCTGCGGGACATCGGGGCGGCCTTGAGTCCGTTCAACTCCTGGATATTCCTCCAGGGGCTGGAGACGCTCCCACTGAGACAGCGGCGGCACTCTGACAACGCCCTCGAGGTGGCGACCTGGCTCGAGTCGCACCCGCTCGTCGAGTGGGTGAACTACCCGGGGCTCGAGGACCACCCCAGCCACACGCTGGCGAAGAAATACCTGGGGGATTACTTCGGTGGCCTGGTTGGCTTCGGCATCAAGGGTGGCCTGGAAGCTGGAAAGCGCTTTATCGAGTCCGTTGAGCTCCTGTCCCATCTCGCCAACATCGGTGACGCGAAGAGCCTGGTCATTCACCCGGCCTCGACGACACACCAGCAGTTGACACGCGAGGAACAGGAGGCCACGGGGACCACCGAGGACTACGTACGTTTGTCAATCGGCCTCGAAGATCCCGAGGACATCAAGGCGGATATCGACCAGGCTCTCAAGAAAACGACTGGCTGAGGAGTATCCATGGTGAGGCACATTGTGGAGGAAGCTGAATTGGAAAATGGTCTTGGCATCGTTGAAACGAGGTACTTCACGTTCGCAAGCCCCCCGAATGAACTTATCCTGGACTGCGGCGAGAGGTTCGGCCCCATTACAGTAGCTTACGAGACGTATGGTGTTCTCGACGAGGACAGGTCCAACGCCATCCTCGTCCTGCACGCCTTCTCGGGCGACGCCCATGCCGCCGGCTGGCATGAAGGCGAAAGCAAGCCCGGTTGGTGGGACGACATGATCGGTCCCGGCAAGGCGTTCGATACTGACAGGTACTTCGTTATCTGCTCGAACGTGCTCGGCGGTTGCAAGGGAACAACCGGTCCGTCGTCGCCCAATCCGGCTACCGGAAAGCCGTACGGCATCGACTTCCCGCCGGTGACCATCCCGGACATGGTAAGGGTCCAGAGCCGCCTGCTCGATTACCTGGGCATTGACAGGCTACTTACTGTTACCGGCGGTTCGATGGGGGGTCAGCAAGTATTGGAGTGGTTGGTCAGCTATCCCAGGCGAGTGCGAAGCGCTATCGTCATAGCGACGGCTGCGAGACACTCGCCCCAACAAATCGCTTTCAACGAGGTAGGCAGGCAGGCCATCCTGGCTGATCCCGACTGGCAAAACGGACAGTATTACGGCGGCGAGCCACCGGCCAGGGGTCTCAGCGTGGCGAGGATGGTTGGACACATAACCTACATGAGCGATAAGTCCATGGCCGAGAAGTTCGGCAGACGAACAGGCGGGAACGGAAAGGCGCACCCGTTCGGGACGGGCTTCGAGGTGGAGGATTACCTCCATTACAAGGGTCTGAGTTTCGTGGACCGTTTCGACGCCAATTCGTACCTCTACATTACCAGGGCAATCGATGATTACGACGCTGCGAGGGATGGGAGCCTTGCTGATGCATTCAGAGGTCTCAAGGCCAGAATCCTCGTGCTGTCCTTCAAATCCGACTGGCTGTACCCGTCCTACCAGTCCCTTGAAATCGTGCGCGCCTGCAAAATAGCGGGCGTCGATGTGACCTACTGCGAGATCAATTCAACCTACGGCCACGATGCGTTCCTCCTGGAGGTCGATGAGGAGACCACTCTGGTGACGCATTTTCTGAGAAAGGTCTTTGGAGGAGACCGGACATGAAGCATGACATAAGGGGTGCCGCGCACAGCACGATAATCGACTGGGTGGAACCCGACTCATCAGTCCTGGAACTTGGCTGCGGAGGTGGGGAATTGCTATCGCGCCTTGTTACCGAGAGGAGTGTTAAGGCGCAGGGAATCGAGATAGACGACGCCTCTATATACCTGTGCGTCCAGAAAGGCCTTAATGTGCTTCAGGAGCAGGTCGACGCCGCGCTGCGTGATTATTCTGATAAAACATTCGATTTCACAATCTTCGACCAGAGCCTGCAGCGCGTGGTCAGGCAGCCGGACGTTGTCCTCGAGGAGGCTCTGAGTGTGAGCAGGAAAACGATTGTCGGGTTCTCGAATTTCGCCCACTACCGCGCGCGATACCAGATATTCTTCAAAGGACGGACGCCGGTCACGGCCTCTCTGCCCTACGAGTGGCACGATACGCCGAATCTCCATTTCCTGAGCGTCGCGGATTTCAGGGGTTACTGTGACTCAAGAAACATACTAATCGAAAAGGCAGCGTTCTTTACCGGAAGCGGGCCGACGAGGTGGTGGCCAAATCTGATGGCGCTGACGGGCTTCTTCCAGATTTCAAGAGGAATTCCAGCCGGATGAAAGCAATCAACAGAGGAGCTGGCGGATGGGTTCAATCGAAACCCTGAAGCTGAAAGCCGAACTTCTTGTCGAGGGGGTTCGAGCGAGCACCGAAGCCCTTGAGGGTGTGGGGATAGTCTACAAAGAGCAGAACCACGGATTATTCGGGTGGGATTTCGAGGATCATGTCGGCACGAGACTCCCCGATGATTTCGTCTTGCCCGGGGGAACCATCGTTCAGTTCAGGCAAAACAGCCGTTCCCCTTTTAAGGTCAGGAAGAGCGACAAGGGACTGACTCTATTCAAGCTGGAAGAGGAGCTGTGCGAAGTCAGTTGGTTGCCTCGTCCCGCGTTCTACGAGGAGAAAACCCGGGGAGGCAATCATATGGTGAAAATAGGACAGATCGGAGGGGAGGACTGTTTATTCTTCTGCTACCAGAACTATTGCAGTTATTTCGCCAGGAAGCAGCAGTGCCTGTTCTGCAACCTGGTATCCACCTGTGATACTTACGACTCCGTCCTCAGGAAGAAAGAGGTTCGAGAGATTGGGGAGGTAGCCGGCGCCGCTTTCAACGAGGGCCTGGCAAGTCATTTACTGCTCACCGGCGGATGCTTCAATCACCGGAGAGAAATCGATCTGGTGAGGGAGATCATGGCTTCGGTTTCAGAACGGACGGGTCTTGACCGAATCCCCGGAACGATACTTCCGTCCCCGGCGGTCGGCGTTGACGACGTTCTCGCGTATTACGACTCAGGGATTCAGGCCATAGGTTTCAGCCTGGAGATATGGGATGAGGCGATGTACAAGGCTATTTGCCCTGGCAAGTCAAGCGCCGTGAGCCGTGAAGATTTTCTCAGGGGAATCCGAACCGCGGTTGAGGTCTTTGGGGAGGGGAATGTCTATGGCGTATTCGTCATGGGCATCGAACCGCGGAAGACATTCCTGGAGGGCGTGAGGGAGATCACGGCACTGGGGGCGAATATCGTCCCATTTGTTTGGTCTCCGAACCCGGGCTCGATGCTGGAAGGTCACCGGGCGCCGACAGGCGAGTGGTACCTTGAGACCGTGCTCGAAGCCGCCGAAATCGTATACGAGGCAAAGATCCCCTCGGGAACTGAAAACCACTGTTACAAATGCGACGGCAACTCCTTGCTGCACGATGCATCACGCCTGAAAGGCGTCGAGTAGACCAGCATATGATTCCACCAGAAGAAGGAAGGAAAAGATGTCCAGAGAACTCTCAAGTATCCTGGAGGCGATCGGTAGAACCCCACTCATCAAGCTTGACAAGATAACCGATGGGATTCCCTCGGGGCTCTACGTAAAGGTTGAGTGCCTTAACCCCGGCGGAAGCGTCAAAGACCGCATCGGCTTTACGATGGTGGAAGCCGCTGAGAGGGAAGGGAAATTGAAACCGGGCGGTACCATCATCGAGGCGACCGCGGGCAATACCGGGGTCGGCCTGGTTCTCGTGGCTGCCGTCAAGGGCTACAGGGCCATCTTCGTAATGCCCGATAAAATGAGCGAGGACAAGGTCAACCTTCTCAAGGCCTATGGGGCGGAAGTGATAATCACGCCCACGGCCGTGCCACCGGATTCACCGGAAAGCTACAACGGTGTCGCCGACAGGCTGGCCAGAGAGATTCCCGGGGCTTTCAGGCCCAATCAGTTCGAAAACACGAACAACCCTCTTGCCCATTACATGACGACGGGGCCTGAGATCTGGGAAGATTCGGGGGGCAAGGTCCAGGTCTTTGTGGCCGGCATGGGAACCGGCGGGACGATTTCGGGAGTGGGCGAATACCTCAAGGAGAAGAACCCGGACATCATCGTTGTCGGCGCCGATCCGGAAGGCTCGATTCTCTCGGGTGATACTCCCAGGCCGTTCAAGGTGGAAGGGATTGGAGAAGATTTCATACCCAAGACTTTCAACCGGCAGGTCGTCGACGACATGGTGCGGGTGAGCGACAAGGAGTCCTTCAACACGGCCCGGCGCCTGGCCCGCGAGGAAGGTTTGCTGGTGGGCGGCTCTTCCGGGACGGCCGTGGCCGCGGCTTTGAAGTATGCCCGGAGGCTCGCCGAACCGAAATATATCGTGGCGCTGCTTCCCGACACCGGCAGGAATTACCTGACCAAGATGTATTGCGACTCCTGGATGCGGCAATACGGTTTCTGGGAGGGGGCATCTGTTTCCGAAGCCAGGATGAAAGACATCCTTTCCCTAAAGAAGAGCTTCTCACACATCATCTTCGTCGGTCCGACCGATACCCTCGAAAAGGCGATATGGCTCATGCGTGAGAATGACATCTCGCAGATACCGGTAATCGACGTTGAAACCGTGGTGGGTAGTCTCAACGAGGTGTCCGTAATGAAGGCGCTCCGTGAGGGGGTGGATGTCAACAAGCAGGAAATCGCCGGCGTGATGGGGAAGCCGTTGCCATCCCTTGATGAGGATACCGACGTGACCGAAGCTTACGGGCTTTTTCTATCCGGGGTGCCCGCGGTGGTCGTCACATCCAAGAATGTACCTGAGGGAATCGTTACAAGGTGGGACCTCATCGAGAGTTGGGCAGTGGAGCGGGAGGGCTGCGGAAGTGCGGTTTGAGACCAGGGCCATTCACGAAGGACAGAAACCGGACCCCCTGACTGGATCGGTTATCGTGCCCGTATATCAGACGTCCACTTTCGAGCAGAACGCGATCGGGCTCCACAAGGGTTACGAGTATTCCAGGACAGGAAACCCCACCCGTGCGGCGCTCGAGGCGGCTGTCGCTTCGCTGGAGAGCGGGAAACACGGGCTGGCTTTCGCCTCCGGTCAGGCTGCGACGACCGCGGTGCTGAATCTCCTGAAGTCGGGTGACCATGTGGTCGCCGGCGACGACCTTTACGGCGGAACGTGGCGGCTTTTTGAGCGCGTGTATAAACACTGGGGCCTCGAGACGTCCTACGTAGATGTCGACGACCCAGCCGGTTTCGAAGAGGCGCTCCAAGAGAACACCCGGCTCATTTGGGTTGAAACTCCGACTAACCCACTTCTGAAGATCGTTGATATCAGGAAGCTGTCGGAGGTTGCTTCGCGAAGAAAGATACTCTTGGCCGTTGATAATACCTTTGCGAGCCCCTACTTTCAAAAGCCTCTGGAACTGGGCGCGGACATTGTCGTTCACAGCACGACCAAGTACCTGGGGGGGCACAGCGACATCGTCGGTGGGGCGGTAGTGACATCGCAAGAGCGGACCTACGAGGCCGTGAAGTACTATCAAAACGCTGCTGGAGCGGTTCCCGGCCCCTGGGACAGCTGGCTCGTGCTCAGGGGCATCAAGACGCTGGCGATCAGGATGAGGGAACATGAGAAGAACGCGCTGTTCCTGGCCGAGTTCTTGGAAACACACCCGAAGGTCTCAAGGGTTTACTACCCTGGCCTATCCAGCAGTAGGTACCATCTGTTGGCCAAGAGACAAATGGGCGGGTTCGGAGGAATGATAAGCATGGAATTGGCCGGCGGGTTTTCGGCTGTCGAGAGATTCGTCTCCAAACTGGAGCTTTTCACGCTCGCCGAGAGCCTTGGCGGGGTGGAGTCCCTCGTCTGCTATCCACCCAGGATGACGCACGCCACCATAGGTGCGAGAGAAAGAAAGAGGCGGGGCATTAGGGACAACCTCGTCCGGCTTTCCGTTGGAATCGAGAACAAACAGGACTTGCGCGAAGACCTGGGAAGGGCTCTAGATGG